>CAKTFL010000068.1 GCA_934555855.1 uncultured Sphingomonas sp.
GCGCTGTACCGACAGGTACTGGCAGCCTTCGCGCCCCACCTGCCGCCTGCGTCGCAGGCCGGCCTCGACTGAGCGGTCGGAGCTTTTGTCGCGCGGCAAACGCGGCTAGCGGGTGACCATGCCGTTGTTGCTCGCCGCCTTGATAACCGCCGCTGCAGTGCCGGAGGATGCGCCCAAACAGCAGGCGCGCTGGGCCGACCTGGCCATCCCCGAACAGATCCGCACCATGCTCGATGCCGCGCTGGAGCAAGGCAACGAGCAGGAGATCAACACCATCGTCAAATTTGCCCGCGTCGCCGACCCGGGTAGCGGCGATGCGGTGCTGCGGATCGCCCAGGCGTGGCGCGCGGATCGCGAGCGTCAGCGCATCGCCCTGATCGAGGAAGCGGGGTTCCTGAACCTGTGGCGTGGCAAGCTGGAACTTGGCGGTTTCCTGACCACCGGAAATTCCAACACGGCCGGGCTCAGCGCGAACGCCAACCTGTCCCGCGAGGGTCTGCAATGGCGGCACAAGCTGCGTGGGCAGATCGATCTTCAGGAAAGCTTGGGCGTCACCACCCGCGAACACTATCTGCTGAGCTACGAGCCGAACTACAAGGTCAATGACCGCGCCTATATCTACGGCCAAGTTCAGTATGAAAGCGATCGGTTCCTAGGGTTCTACGACCGCGCATCGTCATCGGTCGGCGCCGGCTACAGCGCGCTGAAGACCCGGCCGATCAGCCTGGACCTGGAGATCGGCCCGGCGTTCCGCTACACCAGCTTCACCGATGGCGAGCGGAGCAGCCAGCTTGCCACTCGCGGCAGCGTCGATCTCAACTGGCGGTTGCTGCGCGGCTTGTCGATCCAACAGACGGCCTCGGCCTATCTCCAACGGGTGAACTCGACGGTCAGCAGCAAGACGTCGGTCAACGCACGGCTGCTAGGCCCCTTGTCGGCGCAGTTGTCTTACAACGTCCAGTATGAAAGCACGCCGCCGGTTGGATCGGTATCGACTGATACCACCACGCGCGCTTCGCTCGTCTACGCTTTCTGATTGCGCTAGGCAGGGGGCATGGGGTTGACGAGGATCGAACGAGAGGCGGTCGCCGCGATCGAGACGACCGCGATGCGGGCTCAGGTGGAGCGCTGGGCAGCGATCAACAGCGGCACCGGCAACCTTGCGGGGCTTGCGCGGATGGGTGGGGAACTGACGGAGGCGTTTGCCGCGCTGCCCGGCACAATGCGATGGGTCGATCCGGCCCCTGTCACACGGGTAGGCGGGGACGGGGCGGCTCGTGAGGCGGAGCATGGCCGGCACCTGCACCTGTCCGTTCGGCCGGAGGCGCCCGTGCAACTGCTGCTGACCGGCCATATGGACACGGTCTACCCCGACGATCACCCGTTCCAGACCGTGCGGGAGACGAGCGCGGGCGTGCTGAACGGGCCGGGTGTCGCCGACATGAAGGGCGGGCTGGCGGTGATGCTGGCGGCACTTCAGGCAATTGAGGCGAGCGGCGCGGACATGCTGGGCTATGACGTCGTCATCAACTCCGACGAGGAAACCGGCTCCCTTGCCTCCGCTGCGCTGATCGAGAGTACCGCGCGGGGCAAGCTTGCGGCGCTGACCTATGAACCCGCGCTGGCGGACGGCACGCTGGCCGGCGCACGCGGAGGGACCGGCAATTTCACCCTGGTCGCGCGGGGGCGAAGCGCCCATGCCGGGCGCAACCCGCAGGAAGGGCGCAACGCGCTGGTCGCTGCGGCAGAGCTGGCGGTGCGACTGGCGGCCGAGGCAGGACCGGGGCTGTCCGTCAATCCGGCCAGGATCGATGGTGGCGGTCCGAACAACGTGGTGCCCGACCTGGCGGTACTGCACGTCAACTTCCGCCCCGGCGACGGGAACGCCATCGCGCGGGTAACAGAAGCGATGAACGCGATCGTCGCGGCGGTGGCGACGGCCCACGATGTCCGCATCGAGGTGCATGGCGGCTTCAACCGTCCGCCCAAGCCGCTCGATGCGGGCGCGACCCGGCTGTTCGAGCTAGTTCGGGCGGCGGGAACGGACCTGGGCATCCCTATCGGCTGGCGCGACACGGGCGGCGTGTGCGACGGCAACAACATAGCCGCCGTGGGCGTGCCGGTCGTCGATACGATGGGCGTGCGCGGCGGCGCGATCCACTCGGCGGACGAGTTCGTCCTGCTCGACAGCCTGGCCGAGCGAGCCGCCCTGTCGGCGGTCACCATCCTGCGCCTGGCAGAGCGGGGCCGCGCATGACGCATGTGATCCGCGCTGCGACGGACGGCGACCTGCCTCATCTGTACGAAATGGCGAAGCTGACGGGCGGTGGGTTCACCAACCTGCCGCCGGACCGGCGGGCTCTCCGCGCAAAGCTGGATCGCAGTCGCGAAGCCTTTGCGCGGGAAAGCGCCACGCTGGGCGACGAACAGTTCGTCCTGATTCTGGAGAACCTCGCAACCGGCGAAGTGCGCGGCACATGCCAGATCTTCACCCAGGTGGGGCAGCGTCATCCCTTCTACAGCTACCGGCTCGGCACACTGACCCAGCATAGCCGCGAGCTGGACCGGACCTTTCGTGCCGAGATGCTGACGCTGGCCACCGACCTAGAGGGCGCGAGCGAGGTAGGTGGGCTGTTCCTCCACCCTGGCGAACGCGCCGGCGGGCTGGGCCTGCTGCTCGCCCGCAGCCGCTACCTGTTCATCCGGGCCCACCGCGCCCGCTTCGCGGACAGGATCCTGGCAGAGTTGAGGGGCGTGATGGACGAGGCCGGCGGCTCGCCCTTCTGGGACGGCCTCGCCGGGCGCTTCTTCGGCATGAACTTTCAGGAGGCTGACAGCTTCAATGCAGTCAACGGCCACCAGTTCATCGCCGACCTGATGCCCAAGCACCCCATCTATACGGCCATGCTGACCGACCATGCCCGAAGCGTGATCGGCCTGCCCCACCCTTCCGGTCGGGCCGCGATGCGAATGTTGGAGAATGAGGGCTTCGCGTTCGAGAACTATGTCGACATCTTCGACGGCGGCCCGACCCTGATGGCGCGGACCGACCAGATCCACTCGATCCGAAATGCTCGCGACACGGCCGTTACGGCGATGGGCGATGACGAGCAGGGCACGGAGTCGCTCATCGCGGCCGGCCAGCTCGCCGATTTCCGCTGCACGCTCGGATGCGTCGAGGAGGAGAATGACGGCATCCGCCTTTCCCGTGCCTGCGCCGAGGCATTGAGGGTCGGCAGCGGCGACATCGTGGCGCATGTGGGACGGCTGTGATGCTGGTCGAGATCAACTTTGACGGCATCATCGGCCCGAGTCACAATTTCGCAGGGCTCAGTCCCGGCAACCTGGCCGCGACACGACATGCCGGAGAGGCGTCGAACCCGTGCGCCGCGGCGCTGCAAGGCATCGCCAAGATGCGCGCGAACCTGTCGCTCGGCCTGAAGCAAGGCATCCTGCTTCCCCATGCCCGGCCAGATCGTCGCTGGCTGAACGCACTCCATGCTCCATATGAGGCGGCATCCCCTCACCTTCAGGCCCAGGCGCTGTCTGCATCCGCCATGTGGGCCGCCAATGCCGCCACGGTGTCGCCCGCGCCCGATGCGGCGGATGGCCGCTGCCATCTTACCGTCGCGAATCTCGCCACCCTGCCCCATCGCAGCCACGAATCGCCGGAGACGCTGGCGCAGCTGAAGATCGCCTTCGCGGATGCCGCCTTTGTCGTGCATCCGCCAGTCCCTGTTCCCTTTGGTGATGAAGGCGCCGCCAACCACATGCGGCTTGCCTCCGCCCATGGCGACGCCGGTGTGGAAGTGTTCGTCTATGGCGAACCTGGCGGCCGCTTTCCCGCCCGCCAATCGCGGGCAGCCTGTGAAGCGATCGCACGTGCCCACCGGCTCGACCCGGCCAGAACCCTGCTCGTCCGCCAGTCGGATGCGGCGATCGCGGCGGGCGCATTTCACAATGACGTGGTCGCGGTCGCCAACGAGCATGTGCTGTTCGCACATGAACAGGCATTTGCCGATCGGGAAGGCTTACATGCGGACCTGCGCCGCACTTTCCCGCAGGTCGAGATCGTGGAAGTGCCGGCAGCGCTGGTCAGCCTGGAAGAGGCCATCGCTTCCTATCTGTTCAACGCGCAGTTGGTCACTCTGGCACAAGGTGGCATGGCACTGATCCTGCCCAGCGAGGCACGGAACACCCCTCGGGTCTGGGACTGGCTGCAACGGCTGGTCGCGGGCAACGGACCGATCCGCCGGCTGGAGGTGGTGGACGTCAGAGAGTCGATGGCGAATGGCGGCGGCCCCGCTTGTCTGCGGCTGCGCGTGGTGGCCGACCCCGCGACGATTGATCCGCGCTTTCTGGTCGACGAGCCCCGCCTGCACCTGATCTAACAAGTGATTGTCGATCACTGGCCCGAGCATGTTCACCCCGCAGATATCGGCGACGCCGCGTTGATTGCCCGCATCGAGGACGCACGCCGGGCCCTGCTCGACGCGCTCGACCTTCCGGAGCTGTCGGATTAACTGACAGGTTACTATGTTGGCACTGACGCAGAGCGAGCGAATCCGCAATCGGCACGCACCTTGCTGAGCATCGATCATGTTGAAGCGCATCGGTCGCCTGTTCACCATCAAGACGAAGTTCGAGGCGTTCGTCGTCATCTACGGCCTGGCGCTCGGGACGGTGGAGCGGGGCGTCCATTATCTCGACCAGTATCCGGGTTGGGTCGGCAGGATCCTGTTCGCCGTTTGCCCGATCGCCGTTTTCATGGCTGGCGCGCGCATCCTGGACTCGCTGGATCGGGAAGCGCGCGAACGGGATGGCTATTGAGCCTGACAGGATAAGTTGGGCGGCAGACGCGCCAAGCCGCATTACATCGCCGATCCATGCCGGGCCTTACTCATCTCCAGCGCCTCGAAGCCGAGAGCATCCACATTCTCCGCGAAGTCGTCGCCGAAGCCGAACGGCCGGTGATGCTGTATTCGGTCGGCAAGGATTCGGCGGTGATGCTGCATCTGGCCAAAAAGGCGTTCTATCCGGCGCGGCCGCCCTTCCCGCTCCTTCATGTCGACACGACCTGGAAGTTCCGCGACATGTATGCGCTGCGCGACAGGGCGGCAGCCGCGGCGGGAATGGAGCTGATCGTTCATCGCAATCCGGAGGCGGCTGCGCTGGGCATCAACCCCTTCGACCATGGCGCGCGTCATACCGACATGTGGAAGACGGAGGGCCTGAAACAGGCGCTGACCCTGCACGGCTTCGACGCGGCCTTTGGCGGCGCCCGGCGCGATGAAGAAAAGAGCCGCGCCAAGGAGCGCATCTTTTCCTTTCGCTCCGCCAGTCACGGCTGGGATCCCAAGGCACAGCGTCCCGAAATATGGCGGCTGTACAACACACGCCACCACAAGGGCGAAAGCATCCGCGTCTTTCCCCTGTCCAACTGGACGGAGCTGGACATCTGGCAATACATCCTGGCCGAGCAGATCGAGATCGTGCCGCTTTATTTCGCGGCGCCGCGCCCCACCGTCGAGCGCGAGGGCATGATCCTGATGATCGATGACGAACGCTTTCCCTTGCTGCCGGGCGAGACTCCCGTCGAGCGATCAATTCGTTTCCGCACGCTCGGCTGCTATCCGTTGACCGGGGCGGTCGAAAGCGAGGCGGCGACGCTGGAAGAGGTGATCCAGGAAATGCTGCTCACCACCACCTCCGAACGGCAGGGGCGCGCGATCGATCACGATCAGGCCGGCAGCATGGAGAAGAAAAAGCGCGAGGGGTATTTCTGATGAACGCCTATCAGCCCGACGCGCTCGTCGCTGCAGATATCTCTGCTTATCTGGACCGTCATGCGCGCAAGTCGATGCTGCGCTTCATCACCTGCGGCTCGGTGGATGACGGCAAGTCGACGCTGATCGGACGGCTGCTTCACGACACCCGCGCCGTTTTCGCGGATCAGTTGGAAGTGTTGGCAAGTGACTCGAAGCGGATCGGCACCCAAGGCGGCAACATCGATTTCGCGCTCCTGGTCGATGGTCTCTCGGCCGAGCGCGAACAGGGCATCACGATCGACGTCGCGTATCGCTTCTTCTCAACGGAGCGACGCAAGTTCATCGTCGCCGACACGCCGGGGCATGAGCAATATACCCGCAACATGGTGACGGGTGCCTCGACGGCGGACGCCGCAGTGATCCTGATCGACGCGCGCAAGGGCCTGCTGACCCAGACCCGGCGTCACAGCAGACTGGTTCAACTGGTCGGCATCCGCAACATCGTGCTCGCCATCAACAAGATGGACCTGGTGGGGCACGACCAGACGACCTTCGACGCGATCCTTGCAGACTATCGCGCTTTCGCCGACTCGATCGGGATCGACGCGTTCACCGCCATCCCGGTTTCCGGCCTCACCGGCGCCAACATCGTCGAGCAAGGCATCGACATGCACTGGTACGAGGGACCGACGCTGCTGGAGCATCTAGAATCGATCCCGCTGGAGATCGATCGGGAAGCGATGCGATCGTTCAGGATGCCGGTGCAATGGGTCAACCGACCCAATCTCGACTTTCGCGGCTTTGCGGGCACGATCGCCACCGGCCTTATCCGTGTCGGCGATCCCGTTCGCATCGTCCCCTCGGGTCGGACCACCAGCATCGCCCGGATCGTCGAGTTCCGGGGCGACCGGGAGGAAGCGCAAGCCGGAGAGTCCGTGACGCTGGTCCTTGCCGACGAGGTGGATTGTTCGCGCGGCGACGTGATCGCGACCAGCGACGATCCTCCCGAGGCCGCCGACGAATTGGAGGCAACGATCGTCTGGATGGCCGACACGCCGATGGTGCCGGGCCGCAGCTATCTGCTGAAGCTCGGCACCCAACAGGTCGGCGCGACCCTGACGGTGCCCGACCACGTCATCGACGTCGATACGCAGGGAGAGCGCGCTGCTGGCACCCTGGCGCTAAACGATATCGGCAGCGTTACGGTCCGGCTCGACCGCAACATCGTGTTCGCGCCTTATCATCTCGGCGCGGAGCTGGGCGGGTTCATCCTGATCGACCGGACCAGCAACGCGACGGTCGCGGCCGGCATGGTTCGCCGTCCATTGCGTCAGGCAGGCAACGTGCATTGGCAGGACGTCCATGTCACCCGGGAGGCACATGCGGCGCAGAAGGGCCAGAGCCCTCGCGTGCTGTGGTTCACCGGCCTGTCCGGTGCGGGCAAGTCGACCATCGCCAATCTGGTCGAAAAGCGGCTGCACGCGCTCGGCCGGCACACATTTCTGCTCGACGGCGACAATGTCCGTCACGGCCTGAACCGGGATCTGGGCTTCAGCGAAGAGGACCGGGTGGAGAATATCCGGCGCGTCGGCGAGGTAGCCAAGCTGATGGTCGATGCTGGGCTGATCGTGCTGACCGCCTTTATATCACCCTTCCGGGCCGACCGGGACATGGTACGCCGGATGTTGCCGCCGGGAGAGTTCGTCGAAGTGTTCGTCGACACTCCGCTCGACGAAGCGGAGCGGCGAGACGTCAAGGGTTTGTATGCCAAGGCGAGAGCCGGCGAAATCGCGCATTTTACGGGCATTTCCAGCCCCTATGAACGCCCGTCCTCGGCGGAGATCCGCATCGACACATCCCGTGAGAGCGCCGAGGCGGCAGCGAGCCGGATCGTCGAGCATGTCATGGGCGTGTGGAGTTACGACCTGTGACCGATGGCGAACTGGCCCATGACATTGCCTCAGAGGCGGGCGCGTTGCTGCTTGCGCTGCGCCAACGGGGTGATTGCACAGGCAAGGCGCTGGGTGATCGCGGTGACCGGGAGGCCAACGAACTGATCCTCGCCCGGCTGTACGCGGCGAGACCCAGCGACTTCGTCCTGTCGGAGGAGTCGCGCGACGATCCGGGCCGTTGCGCGGCGTCCCGGGTGTGGATCGTGGATCCGCTCGACGGGACCCGCGAATATGCCGAGGGGCGAGACGATTGGGCCGTGCATGTCGCGCTGGCGATCGACGGCAGGCCGGCCACGGGTGCTGTGGCCATCCCGTCGCGGAACCGGGTCTATGCCTCCGACCGCCCGACACAGCAGCCTCTTGCTGCCGCACCGCATCCGCGGCTGGTTGTCAGCCGCAGCCGTTGCCCGGATCTGGCGGTTCAGGTGGCGGAACGGCTGGGTGCCGAGACAATCGCCATGGGATCGGCAGGCGCCAAGGCCATGGCGGTGGTGGACGGCCGCGCAGACCTCTACCTACATGATGGCGGCCAATATGAATGGGACAATTGCGCCCCGGCTGCGGTTGCACTGGCGGCCGGCCTGCACGCCTCGCGCATCGATGGTGCGTCTCTTGTGTACAATTGTGAGAATCCGCTGCTGCCCGACCTGCTGATCTGTCGGCGCGAACTGGCGAAACCGGCGCTGGCCGCTATCCGGGCGGTAACAACGAGCAGCCGTCAGCGTTGACGGGTTCGTCGGACGGCAACCTGGATCAGGCGCCGTCGGACGAGCCGAGCGAAACTCCCCTCACCCGGCCTGGTATCGGGCCACCCTTGTACCGGCGACCCGGAACAGTTCGCTGTGACGATAAGGCCAAAGAAAAAGGGGCGGCTTTCGCCGCCCCTTGTATTTCCACCGCTTTCCCTGGGGAAAGTTGGCGCGCCCGGAACGATTCGAACGTCCGACCCTCAGATTCGTAGTCTGATGCTC
>CAKTFL010000069.1 GCA_934555855.1 uncultured Sphingomonas sp.
CCGCCGATTCCTCGACATTGCCCAGCCGGCCCATCGGGATCTTGGATCGCATATAGTCGACTTGGCTTGCCGGCAGCTGCTCCAGGATCGGGCTGTCGAAGGTCGCGGGTGTCAGCGTGTTCGCGACCACCCCCTTTTCCGCCAGCTCCTTGCCTAGCGACTTGGTGAAGCCGATCACGGCCGCCTTGGAAGCGGAATAGGCAGACGCGTTGGGGTTGCCTTCCTTGCCGGCGACGGAAGCGACGTTGACGATGCGGCCATAGCCCGCCTCGATCATGTGCGGCACGACCGCGCGGCAGCAATAGAACAGCCCGTTGACGTTGATGTCGAAGACGCGCAGCCAACTGTCGATCGGGTAGTCCTGCACTGCCGCGGTCACGCCGGTGATGCCGGCCGAGCAGACCAGGATGTCGATCCGCCTCAGCGCGGCGAGGCTTTCGGCTGTGGCGTGGGCGACGGCAGCATGTGCCGACACGTCGATCGCGCGGCTGTGAACCGCGCCAATTTCTTCACGCGCTGATTCCAGCGCTTCCGCGTTCACGTCCCACAACGACACTTTTCCACCCTCGGCGACGATCCGGGCTGCGACATCCCGGCCCAAGCCCGATGCACCGCCGGTTACGACGGCCGTGCGGCCGCTGAAGCGGCCCGGAAAGCTGGTCACGCCCATGCCTCCTCGTTCAGGCGATCGAGGTTGAAGGCGACCACCTCCTGGCGCTGCTCGCCAAGGCCCGCGATGCCTAGGTGCATCGTGTCGCCGGGCCGAAGAAAGATCTTGTCCGGCTTCTGCCCTTCACCAACGCCAGGCGGCGTGCCCGTGATCAGCAGGTCACCCGGATGCAGCGTGATGAAGCGGCTGACGTAAGCGATGCACTCGGCCACCGGAAAGATCATGGTGGCGGTGTTGCCGGTCTGCATGCGGCGGCCGTTCACGTCGAGGAACATGTCGAGCGCCTGTGGGTCGCCGATCTCGTCCGGCGTCACCAGCCACGGACCGACGGGGCCGAAGGTGTCGCAACCCTTGCCCTTGTCCCACTGCGAGCCGAGCTCCTTCTGGAATGCGCGCTCGGACACGTCGTTGGCAAGCACATAGCCCGCGACATGTGACAGTGCGTTGGCCTGCTCGACATGACGGCAGGTGCGACCGATCACGACCCCCAGCTCGACCTCCCAATCGGTCTTCGCGGACCCGCGCGGTATCATCACGGGGTCGTTCGGACCGGAGAGACAGGAGATCGCCTTGGTGAAGAAGATTGGCTCGGGCGGGGGCTCCAGCCCGGCCTCGCGCGCGTGGTCGGCATAATTGAGGCCGATCGCGATAAACTTGCCGATGCCGGTGACAGGAACGCCGTAGCGGACCTCGCCCTCGGCCACGGGCAAGCGCTCCGGATCGATCGCGCGAAGGCGCTCCAACTGCTCGGGCGTCACTGTGGCGGGCGTCAGATCGTCGATGATACCAGACAGGTCCCGAACGCGGCCTTGTCGGTCGAGGATGGCGGGCTTCTCGGCGCCGCGCGGGCCGTAGCGGCAAAGTTTCATGACCGTGGCTCCTCAGTGGGTGTAGGGGCGATGAAGCGGGATGTCGCGGTTCAGCTCGACGCCAAAGCCCGGCTTGTCCAATTCGTTCGCGCGGATGCGGCCGTTGACCGGCACCGGCTCCCCCAGCAGTTGCGGCGCAAACATCGGCACCACCTCGGTCGGGCCGGGATGCATCATCAGGAACTCGGCAAACGGGCTGTTATGTCGCGTGATCACGAAGTGGTAGGAATAGACGGACGATCCATGCGGGATCACCTGCACACCACGCGCGTCCGCGTAGTTGGCGATCCTGGTGAGTTCCGTGACGCCGCCGCACCAGCCCACGTCAGGCTGGATGATGTCGCAACATTCCATGTCCATCAGCATCCGAAAGCCCCAACGGGTGGCTTCATGTTCGCCGGTGGTGACCAGCAGGCCGGACGGGACGTTGCGCCGCAGGTCGGCGTACCCCCAATAGTCGTCGGGAGAGAGCGCTTCCTCGATCCACTTCAGCCCGCATTCGTCCCAGGCGCGCGACGCCAGCCGGGTCGCGTAATCGAGATCCAGGCTCATCCAGCAGTCGAGCATCAGCCAGAAGTCAGCGCCGACGCGCGAGCGCATGTCAACGAGACTGGCGATGTTCTTGTGCAGCCCCTCGGTCCCCTCGGCGGGCCCATGATGAAGCGGCAGCTTGCCACCGATGAAGCCCAGCTCTTTTGCGATATCAGGCCGCGCGCCGGTCGCGTAAAAGTGCAGTTCATCGCGCACCGCGCCGCCCAGCATATGGTAGACGGGCTCGCCCCGCAGCTTGCCGAGCAGGTCCCACAGGGCTAGGTCGACGCCGGAAATAGCGTTCACGACCAATCCCTTGCGCCCGTAAAACTGGGTGGAGAAGTACATCTGGTCCCAGATCTTCTCGACCTCGACCGGGCTGCGGCCCTCCAGGAAACGGGCGAGGTGCTTCTCCACGATGTACGCTGCAGGCTCGCCACCGGTCGTCACGGCGAAGCCGATCGTGCCGTCGTCGGCCTCCAACTCGACCACCAAGGTACCGAGCACGTTGATCCCGAAGCTTTGCCGCGACTGCCGGTACTCGGGATACCGCGCCATGGGCGTCGCGATGTGGTCGTCAATCCAGTGGCCCGCGCCCTGGTCGTGATAGTCGGCGCCGCCGCCACGCACCGTGAAGGCGCGCACATGCCTGATCCTGGGTAGCGTCATCGACCCCTCCTCCAATGACCGCAAAGACAAGCGGCTTTCGTACCACTATCTGGTACTCGGTCCCGACGACAGGCCATGTGCTCCGTCGGGTCCGCCACCGTCCTTGCTGCCATTGAAATTCCATATGATGGGAAAGAGTATTATAAGATGAGAAACGCCCCGTCAAACCCTGAATCGGCCGTTGCGCCATCCGGCGCGAACGCGGCGGAAGGGGACGGCAAGCCCTCCGGTGGAAGTCAGACCTTGCTGCGCGGGCTGGATGTGATCGAGGCGATGACGGACGGTCCGGTGACGCTCGCCGACCTTGCGGCGCGGCTCGGCCTGACCCGATCGACCACGCACCGGCTGGCGACAGCGCTGATCGATCGGCGCTACCTCACGTTCACGCCGCGGCTTGGTTACCAGTTCGGGCCGAAATTGCTCGAGCTTGGTTTCCTGGCGCAACGACAGACCGACATCGTCCAGGTCGCGCGGCCGCATCTCGAGGAGCTGGCCGCGACCACGGAGGATACCGTGCATCTCGGCGTGCTCGACAATGAGCGTGCCTTGTACCTCGACAAGATCCCTGGCCGCCGGCGCGTGGAGATCAGCAGCCGGATCGGTGATCGTCATCCGCTGACGTCCACGGGTCTCGGCAAGGCCCTTCTGATCGATCATCGGCCCGATAGCTGGGCCTCCCTGTTCGCGCAGGATCAGGCAGCGGGAGCGCCGCCCCTGGACTACGCCGTCTGGGAGGGGCGGATGCGGGGATATGCAGAGAGCGGACACGCGTTCGACCTTGAAGAAAACCAGGACCTGATCCGCTGTGTCGCGGCTCCCATCCGGGGCGCGGGAGGCGCGATAGTGGCGGCGATCAGCGTGTCGAGCGCCGCGCAATATATGTCGGACGAGCGCATGGCAGATCTCGCCCAGGAAGTGCGGGACGCGGCGGGCGCTGTAAGCCGCGAGCTCGGCTGGTCGGCTTGAAAAGGGAGACGGACATGGGTCTGCTTGAAGGCAAGGCGGTGCTGATCACGGGTGGATCGACGGGGATCGGCCGCGCGGTAGCGGTTGAGGCGGCGCGCCAGGGAGCGGACGTGGCCATCAATTATTGGGGGAGCGAAGACGCCGCCCTGTCCTGCGTCGCAGAGATCGCGGCCCTTGGACGACGCGGGCTGGCCTTTCGGGGCGATGTGGCGGAACGGGAGACGGCAGGCGGCTTCATCGCCGCCGCAGTGGATGCGCTGGGTCGGGTCGACGCGTTCGTCAGCAACGCCGGCATCTGTCCGTTTCACGCCTTCCTCGACATGCCTGCCGACACATTCGAGCGGACGATGCAGGTGAACCTGCACGGCTCCTTTTACATGGTCCAAGCGGCGGCAAACCAGATGGTCACCCAGGGACAGGGTGGCGCGATCGTGGCGGTCTCGTCCATCTCAGCGCTGGTCGGGGGTGAGTTCCAAACTCACTACACGCCCACCAAGGCCGGGGTGCATTCTCTGATGCAATCGGCCGCGATCGCGCTTGGCCGCCATGGTATCCGATGCAATTCCGTCCTGCCCGGCACCATCCTGACCGAGATTAATCGCGACGACCTGGCGGACATCGGCAAGCGTGCGCGCATGGCGGCGCGCGTGCCGCTGGGGCGGTTGGGTGAGCCCGAAGACCTTGCCGGGCCCATCATCTTTCTTGCGTCCGACATGGCGCGCTACGTCACCGGTGCCGCGCTGCTGGTGGATGGCGGTGCCTTTGTGAACCTTCAATAGGCAGGCTCCTCTATGAGCATCGTCGCGTCCACCGAGGACTTTCGCGAACTGGCACGGAGGCGCCTTCCGCGGTTCCTGTTCGAATATATCGACGGGGGATCGTACAGCGAGACAACACTCGGCCGAAACCTTTCCGACCTGCGCGAAATTCAACTGCGCCAACGCGTGCTGCGCGACATAGGAACGCTGGATCCGTCGACCGAACTCTTCGGCCGCAAGGTCTCGCTTCCCGTCGCGCTGGCGCCAATCGGGCTTGCCGGCATGAACGCCCGTCGCGGCGAGGTGCAGGCTGCCCGCGCGGCGGAGGTGACCGGCGTGCCGTTCTGCCTTTCGACCGTGTCGGCCTGCCCGATCGCGGAAGTGGCACGGGGTACCACCACGCCCTTTTGGTTTCAGCTTTACATGATCCGCGACCGGGGTTTCATGCGCGACCTGCTGGCCCAGGCCCGCAACGCCGGGTGTGATGCGCTGGTGTTCACGGTGGACATGCCGGTGCCGGGCTCCCGTTATCGCGATTACCGATCGGGTCTGGCAGGTGCGTCGGGGTGGCGTGGGTCTCTGCGGCGGGGATGGCAGGCAGTCCGGCGGCCGCATTGGGCTTGGAACGTCGGCGTGCACGGCCGCCCGCACCAGTTGGGCAACGTCGCCCCCGTGCTGGGCAACAGCACCGGGCTGGAGGACTTCTTTGCCTGGATGCGCAACAATTTCGATCCAACCGTCACCTGGCGTGACCTGGAGGCGGTGCGCGCGGACTGGGCGGGACCCCTGATCCTGAAAGGCATTCTCGACGTGGAAGATGCGCGCGAGGCCGCGGCGCTGGGCGCTGACGGGCTGGTAGTGTCGAACCATGGCGGGCGCCAACTCGACGGCGTGCCCTCCACCGCCCGTGCGCTCCCCGCCATCGCCGAAGCGGTGGGCGACCGTTTGACGGTGCTGGCCGATGGCGGCGTACGCACCGGCCTGGACGTAGTGCGGATGCTCGCACTCGGCGCCAAGGGCGTGCTGCTTGGCCGTGCCTGGGCCTACGCGTTGGCAGCGGGGGGCGAGGCGGGGGTTCGGCGAATGCTGGAGCTGGTCGAAGCTGAAATGCGCGTCGCCATGGCACTGACCGGCTCCACGAATGTCGGCGCGATCGGCCCCGACATTCTGTTCCGGCCCTGAACCCCCATTGACGAGATGCGTTCCAACTTGTAAAAGGCAATCCCACAATATGAGACTTACGTTTTTCCCGGGGAGAAGCGGGGTCGCAGGCGGATCAACCGCCGGGGATCATCGACGGCTGCATGCCCGAGGGCTGCGAACCGCCGGCAAGGGAGGATTGCATGAAGGACCGTGTTCACCGTCGACGCGTGGCATTCCTGGGCGGCACCATCTTGGCGGCCCTGGTGGCAAGCCCGCTTGCTGCACAGACCGCCCCGCTGCCGAGCGCCGGCGCGCCGCCGGCCAGCTCCGGCCAGCCGGTCCCCGCCGGCACGCAGCAACAGCTTCCCTCCGCCACGCCGTCCAATCCCGGCAGCCAGCCCGATGGCGTTGTCGACGCGACCGGTGCCGCGGTCGGCGATACCGGCACGGTGAACGATCGGGCATCGACCCCCGACGTCGTGGTCACGGGCTCGCGCATCGCCCGCAGCGGCTTTGACGCGTCCACGCCCGTCAATGTCGTGAACCAGGAAGACATCAAGCTGTCCGGCAACGTCAACGTCGAGCGCACGCTGGCGCAGCTGCCCCAGGCGGTCGGCTCGCAACTGGGCAGCGCGACGTCGAACACCGTGCCTGGGGGCTTTGCGGATGTGAACCTGCGCGGCTTCGGCGCGAACCGCAATCTGGTGCTGGTCAACGGCCGCCGCTTCGCCATCTATGGCCCGGAACAGGTTACCGACCTTAATACCATCCCGTCCACCCTGGTCGCGCGTACCGAGATCGTGACGGGCGGATCGTCCGCCGTGTACGGGTCGGACGCGATCACGGGGGTGGTCAACTTCATTATCCGTGACGATTTCCAGGGCGTGGAAGGCCGCGCGCAGCTCAACATGGACCGGCCGACCGGCACCCCCGTCTACAACTTCGACCTGACCGTGGGCGGCAACTTTGCCGACAATCGCGGCAATGTGGTCGTGTCAGGCAACTACCTGAAGCGTGGCGCGATCACGCGCGGCGACCGTGGCAGCTTCGCCTTTCTGTCGCTGAATGACGGCTGCATCGTGCCGGGCAGCGGCGGGGCGACCACGGCAGGAACGCCGTTCACGCCGCCTGCCGGCCAGGGCTGCGTTGCCGGAGGGGGCGAACTGGGCTTCGTCGCCGGCGGCAGCGGTGATATTCCCAACGGCCGCTTTTCCGGCATCCCAACCTTTGGCGGACCCAATGCGGGCCTGAACGCGGCTTACGCAGCGGCCGGGCTGAGTGGCCTCGGTTCGCGCGGCTTCACCTTCAACGACGCCGGCACCGCTGCGCGCCCCGCACGGACGCCGCAGGATGACTTCAATCTCGGGCCAGACAACTACCTCATCCAGCCGCAGGAACGCTGGATGGTCAACAGCTTCGCCCATTACGATTTCTCGGATAGCATCACCGGCTATTCCGAACTGCACTTCAGCAACAATGTCGTGGATGCCCGACTGGCCCCGACCAATGTCGGTGCGCCGACGCTGTTCAACGTCAACAACCCGTATCTGACTCCGGAGCTTCAGGGCGTGCTGAGGCAGCTCGACCTGGCGGAAACGGGTCGCAGCACCGTGACGGCAGGCACGTCCAGCCTGACCAACGCTCCGGGCGACGGGCTGGCGCTGCTCACGGCGGGTCGCCGCTATGTGGAGGTCGGGCCACGCCTCGCCACCGAGCGGCGCAACGTGTTCCGCGGCGCGTTCGGCTTCCGCGGCGACCTGGGCCAGGTATCGGACACCTTCCTGACCGACCTGAAGTACGACATCTACTACACCTATGCGCGCAGTGAGGACACGCTGCTGCTAAGGAACGCATTGTCGCGCAGCCGCGTGCAGGCATCGCTGCTGTCGGTCAACGGCGCGTCCCCCGTATGCAACATCTTCGGCGCGAATATCTCCGAAGTCTGCGCGTCCGCCATCCGGATCAGCGCGACCAACTCCACCATTGCAACACAGCAGGTCGCGCAGGGATCGATCACCGGCAACCTGTTCAAGCTGCCCGCTGGCCCGGTCGGCTTCTCCTATGGGTATGAATGGCGCAAGACCAGCGCGCGGTTCACGCCGGACTCGTTTCTGGCGTCGGGCGACGTGGTGGGCTTCAACCCCGGCCTGCCGACCGCAGGCGGCGTGTCGGTGAAGGAGGTGTTCGGCGAAGTCCGGGTGCCGTTGATCCACGATACGCCGTTCATCGAGAGCCTGGTCGCCAACGGGGCGTTCCGTTATTCCAACTACAACCTGTCGGGCGTGGGCGGAGTCTGGACTTATCTTGGGGGCGCCGACTGGCGGGTCAGCCGCGACCTGGCCTTTCGTGGCCAGTACCAGCGCGCGATCCGGGCGCCCAACGTGTCCGAGCTTTACGGCGGTACCAATCGGGTGGTCGGCGTTACCACCGATCCCTGCTCCAATCGTGGGCCTGCGTCGCAGCAGACGGATGTGGCGCGTCAGCTATGTGTCGCGACCGGCGTTCCGGCCGCGCAGGTGTTCACGGCCAGCGTCCAGCCCAACAACATCTTCCCGGCCGACTTCGGCGGTAATCCGAACCTGAGCGAGGAGACGTCCGACACCTACACGCTGGGCGCGGTGATCACGCCCAGCTTCGCGCCGCGGCTGTATTTCAGTGTCGATTACTTCAACATCAGCCTGGAGGGGGCGGTGGCGGCGCTGGGCGGCGGCGCGCAAAACACGCTGAACCTGTGCTACAACGTCATCCAGGACATCAACAGCGAGTTCTGCCAGGCGGTCCGGCGCAACCCGTCGACCGGTGAGATCAACGATCCCTTCGCGCTTCAGGTCCGCAACGCCAACACGGGACGGCTGAAGACTTCGGGCATCGACTTCGCCGCGCGGTACCGGGTGGATCTGGGCTTCGGGCTGTTTGGCCTGGCGGAGACCAGCACCCTGGACCTCGGCACCAATTTCACCTGGCTGGACGAGTTCACGTCCACTCCGGTCGCGGCCTTCCCAAACATCCAGAACAAGTGCGCGGGTTCGTTCGGTCCGACCTGCGGCCAGCCGCTTCCGGTCTGGC
>CAKTFL010000070.1 GCA_934555855.1 uncultured Sphingomonas sp.
GCGCGCGCGGCCGGCATCCACCTGATCATGGCGACGCAGCGCCCGTCGGTGGACGTCATCACCGGCGTCATCAAGGCGAACCTGCCGACCCGCATCTCCTTTCACGTCACGTCCAAGATCGACAGCCGCACCATCCTGGGCGAACAGGGCGCCGAGCAGCTGCTGGGCAAGGGCGACATGCTCTACATGCCGGGCGGCAAGGGCATTGTCCGCGTTCACGGTCCCTTCGTGTCGGACGACGAGGTGCGCGCGGTTGCCGAGCACTGGCGCTCGCAGGGGCAGCCCGATTACATCTCCTCCGTCACCGAGGAGCCGGAGGAAAGCTTCGCCATGGAAGGCGCGCCGACCGGCGAGGACTCGGCGGAGGACCAGCAATATCGCGCGGCAATCCAGCTGGTGTGCGAATCGCAAAAGGCATCGACCAGCTGGCTCCAGCGCCAGCTTCGCATCGGCTACAACTCCGCGGCCCGCCTGATCGAGCGGATGGAAAAGGACGGCATCGTCGGACGCCCCGACCATGTCGGCCGGCGCGAGGTGCTGCGCGATGCGGAAGGACACGCGATCTAGCCGCTCGCGGCGTTCAGGACGCTGTGGGGTCGTGATTTTGGGGGGAGGGGAGCGATGCGAGGATTGAAGGCAGCCGCGGGGCTGCTGTTGCTGTCGGCCTGTCCCGCCGCCGCGCAGAGCCCGCCCGCTGAGCTCGGCTCCCGCTACGTCCCCGCGCCGTGGTGGATGCGCGAGCCGGTGATCGCGTCGATGGGCTCGGTGCGGGTCGACCTGCCGGCCAATCGCGCGCGCTTTTCCGCCCAGTTCAGCGCGGTCGAGCGCGACGCCGCCGCCGCGACCGCCTCGGCGGGGCGCAAGGTAGCGGAGCTAGATGCGACGTTGCGCTCGGCCGGTGCCGACCGGGTGCGGCTCACGACCACCTTCATGACCCGGCCGCTTTACGACCAATATCGCGACGGCGCCGGCAATCTGGTCGACAACCGGCGCGCCGACAAGATCGACCGCTATGAAGTGTCGGCCTCGCTGGACATCGAGGTTCGCGACATCGCCGCGCTGGAGGGCGCGTACAACGCCGTGGTGGCCGCGCGACCGACCTCGGTCGGCGCGATCTCCTTCTCGCTGGAGCCCGACAACAAGACGAAGTCCGCGCTCGCGAACGAGGCTGTGCGCGACGCCGCTCGCCGTGCCCGGTCGGCCGTGGAGGCGAGCGGGGCGCGGCTGGGAGCGGTGAAGATCATCGACCCGACCGCGCGGGTATGCCGCACCGACGTGCTCGCCGGATGGCCCAGCTATGTCGGGGCGACCCGCCCGACCGACGTCACGGCCGACGATATCGGCGTGTTCCCGCCCCCGCCCCCGCCCGCACCGCCCGCGCCCCCTGCACCGCCGGAAAATGCGACCTACAGCACGTGGGTGACGTTGCAGCCGCCCGTTCAATCGCTGCTGGACGAAGCCTGCGTGGTATTCGCGCTGATGTGAGAAGGGCAGCGGGGCGATGCCCGGAATCTGGCGCCGTGCCGGCCGGTTCATTCGTTATTCAATGCCGCCCCTGCTATGGACCCCCATGCTTCGATCCGTTCTCGCGCCCCTGGCGGCCATCGCCGCCACGCTGACCCTTCCGGCCGTGGCTCAGGCCCAGCAGGGCGAGCTTCGCCAAGTCCAGAGCCATCTCAAGGCGCTGGGCACCATGACCGCCGATTTCAGCCAGGCCGATCGTGCGGGAAAGGTGCTGACGGGCACGCTGACCATGAAACAGCCGGGAAAGCTGCGTTTTCAATATGAGAAGGGCGTGCCGCTGCTGATCGTGGCGGAGGGCGGCGCGCTGACGTTCATCGATTATTCGGTGCGCCAGGTGCAGCGGTGGCCGATCAAGGAATCGCCGCTCGGCCTGTTGATCGACCCCAGTCGCGACCTGTCGCGCTTTGCCACGGTGGTGCCGGGCACCGACCCGCGGTTGCTGTCGGTTGATGCTCGCGACCCCCGGCATCCCGAATATGGCCGTATCACCCTGGTCTTCGCCCGCAACACGGCTGGGCCAGCGGGTCTGACCCTTCAGGGCTGGGTGACTCTCGACAGCCAGAACAATCGCACCACCGTTCGCCTGTCGAACCAGCGATTCGGCGTTCCGGTTAGCGACGGAGCGTTCCGCTGGAACGACCCGCGGAGGTCGAATACCCGGCGATGAGCCCGTGATAGCACGGGTGTTCATCCAAGCGACAGGTTGTCTGCCCTAAAGCTGTTTCTGCGGATGCGGGTGTTCCGGGATTTTCCCCCTGTTGCCTGGAGTCACTTCCGTCCCCCTGCGTGACGAACGCTGGTCGGCCCTCGCTCCACGCCCCCGGAGCGGGGGCCCTTCCATGTCCCGTCATGTCGGCCGATGCGCGATGATGACGAAGCCGTCGGAAACTCCTACATCGCCCGCGTGAAGATCGTATCCTGGAACATCAACTCGGTGCGTTTCCGCATCGACATCGTCGAGCGCTTCCTTCGCGAGAACCAGCCTGACGTGGTTTGCCTTCAGGAAACGAAGGTCATCGACGGCGATTTCCCGCACGCCCCGTTCCGGGCGCTCGGCTACAAGCACATCGTCCTGCACGGGCAGCGAATGCATCACGGCGTGGCGATCCTCAGCCGCGTGCCCGTGGTCGAGGATGACCGGCTGGACTGGCAGGCGAACAGGGAAGCGCGCCATATCGGAGTGCGCCTGCCGAACGGCGTCAGGCTGGAGAATGTCTATGTTCCTGCCGGCGGCGACGTGCCCGACCGGGAGGTCAATCCGAAGTTCGGCCAGAAGCTCGACTTCCTGGAACGAATGACCCGCTGGTCGGAGGGACTGGATGGCCCGACCGTGCTGGTCGGCGACCTCAACATCGCCCCGCTCGAATCCGACGTCTGGAGCCACAAGCAGCTGCTCGGCGTCGTCAGCCATACGCCGATCGAGGTGGAAGCGCTGGGCCGGTTGCAGGCGTCGAACAGCTGGGTGGATCTCGGCCGCCGCTTCTTTCCCGCGCCCCAGCGGCTGTTCACCTGGTGGAGCTATCGCGCAAAGGATTGGGCGGCATCGGATCGCGGGCGCCGGCTGGATCACATGTGGGCGACGGCGGAGGTGGCGGGCCAGGCGACGCGGCATCATGTGTTCGAGGAATGCCGCTCCTGGCTGAAGCCGTCGGATCACGTGCCGATCATGACCGAATTCGCATGGTAGCATCGGCCGACCCGCGCGCCGCCGCGCACGCGATCGATGCGATTCGCCGCGGCTGGCCGATCGCGATCGGGCCGTTGACCCTGCTCGCGATCGAGACTGCTGATGCGGGCCGGCTCGCCGCCTTCGACCCGGCCGGGCGTGCGGACCTGCTGATCTCCGCGGGGCGCGCCGACGTGCTGCGACTGACCAACCAGCTCGCGGCAGCCGACCCGGACGCGCCGGTGCTGGTTCAGCGTGCGCCCTGGATCGACTTTGCCGGCGCGGTTGCGCTTGCCGATCCGCAGCTGGACCTCGCGACGCCGCTCAAGGGTCCGTTCCGCGCGCTGCCCCTGACGGAGCCGGATGCCGCCGCCGCGGCGCTGCGCCTCGCCCGCATCGCCGGCCTGCTGCCCGCCTTCTTCGTCGGAGCGGAGGGGGTGCCGGCCGTCCATATCACCCCGGCTGATCTGGCCGCGCATGAGGACCCGGCCCGCCTCGTCATCGCGACCCGCGCGCGATTGCCGGTCGAGGGCGCGGAGGATGCGGAGATCGTCGCCTTTCGCACGGCCGACAGCGCCGACGAGCATGTCGCGCTGCTGATCGGCCAGCCGGGCGGAGAGCCGGGCGCGCATCCGCCGCTGGTTCGCCTGCATAGCGAATGCCTGACCGGCGACGTGCTGGGCAGCCTGAAATGCGATTGCGGGCCGCAGCTCCATGCCGCCATCCGGGAGATCGCGGGTGTGGGCTGGGGCATCCTGCTTTACCTGCGCCAGGAGGGGCGCGGGATCGGGCTGGTCAACAAGCTGCGCGCATATGCCTTGCAGGATCAGGGCTTCGACACGGTTGACGCCAACACCCGGCTTGGTTTCGCGATCGACGCGCGCGACTTCGGCGTGGCGGCCCGGATGCTGGCGCTGCTCGGCCAGAACCGGGTGCGCCTGTTGACCAACAACCCGGCCAAGGTGGCGGGACTGGAGGCGTGCGGGATTGAGGTGGCCGAGCGCGTACCGCACCACCTGCCGCCCAATCCGCACAATGAGCGTTATCTCGCCACCAAGCGCGACCGCACCGGACACCAGTTCTGAAACGGCTGGCCGTCGTCTTCGGCGCCGCGGTGCTGCCCGACGGAACCGCCAGCCCCAGCTTGGCGCGGCGGGTCGGCCACGCGGCGGCGCTGGCGCAGGCCGATCCAGAGGTGGACCTGTTCTGCTCGGGCGGGATAGGTCGCCATCCGCCCGCAGAGGCAAGCGTCATGGCGGACCTGTTGCAGGGACTGGTCGCGCCCGACCGCGTGATGCTCGATACCGACAGCGGCGATACGCTCCAGACGGTGCGCGCGGCCGCTGCCCTGGTCCGCGCGCAGGGCTATGCCGAATGCATTGCCTGCACCGACCCCTATCACCAGCCGCGCGCGCGGATGCTGTTCGCGCTTCAGGGCGTGCGCTGCCGGCCCATGCCCTTCTCCGATCGCGGGCCGAGCGCGATGCGCCGCCGGATGTGGTGGCGGGAGGCTGCGGCGTTCCCCTATGACCTGATAGCCGGGATCGGCGCGGCGTGGCAGGACCGGCGCGGGGCGTCCCGTGCGGACGCGGGCGGCGGGTCTCTGGTCGAGCTGGGCCGATATTCCCGGATCGAGGCGCATATCGTGGTCGGCCGGCTCGACAGCGAAGGCATCCCGGCAGTCGCGTTCGACGGTAATGCTTCAATTGTCGAAGGATCGTGGCTGCTGATTCCGGTCCGGGTAATGGTCGATGCCGACGACCTTCATCGGGCTCGACTGGTCCTGGCCACGCCTGCCTGAAAAACCGGCAGATCGGTGCGATTGCCTGAAAAGGAAGCGCGTGCCCTTTGATCGCTGCCCGTTCAGAAGGGCTGACTCCGCCGAGATATTCCTCACTGCATCTGGCACGACCCTTGCTGATTGATCCCTCGGGACAGCGCAGCGAAGGGGACAGGGGTGAAGCTGGTCATCGCCATCATCAAGCCGTTCAAGCTCGACGAGGTGCGCGAAGCGCTCACCGCCGTCGGCGTGGCGGGCATGACGGTTACTGAGGTCAAGGGGTTCGGGCGCCAGAAGGGCCAGACCGAAATCTATCGCGGCGCCGAGTACAGCACCAACATGGTGCCCAAGATCAAAATCGAGGTGGTTTGCGTTGCCGACCTCGCCCCGCGTGTCGTGGAGGCGATTCAGTCGTCGGCCAACACCGGCGCGATCGGCGACGGCAAGATCTTCGTCCTCGACGTCGGCCAGGCGGTCCGCATCCGGACCGGCGAAACCGACGATACCGCACTCTGAGGGGGGTGAACCGAATGAAGCAAAGCTTGAAGATCGCCGGCGCGCTGGCTCTGGGGGCGGGGCTCGCCTGGGCCGCGCCGGTGCTGGCTCAGGCCGCTCCGGGAGCGGCCGCGCCGCTCCAGTCGCCGCCGGCCGCGCCGACCGCGACCGTGAACAAGGGCGATACGGCGTGGATGATGACCTCCACGCTGCTCGTGCTGATGATGATCCTGCCAGGCCTGACGCTGTTCTATGGCGGCCTGACGCGCGCCAAGAACATGCTGTCGACCATGACCCAGATCGGCGCGGTCGCGTGTCTCGCGATGCTGATCTGGGTGATGTACGGCTACTCGCTCGCCTTCGGCCCCGACGTGTCGAGCGGCTTCCTGTCCAACTTCGTCGCCAGCTTCGACAAGGCGTTCCTGTCCGGCGTGACCTCGGCCAGCCAGTCGGCCACCTTCACTGCCGGAGTAGAGATCCCCGAATATGTCTTTATCTGCTTCCAGATGACCTTTGCCGCGATCACCGTCGCGCTGGTGCTGGGGTCGGTCGTGGAGCGGATGAAGTTTTCCGCGGTGATGGCGTTCGCGGCGGTGTGGCTGACGATCGTCTATTTCCCGATCGCGCACATGGTGTGGGCGTCCTCCGGCCTGTTCTTCAAGGCGGGCGCGCTGGATTTCGCGGGCGGCACCGTCGTCCACATCAACGCGGGCGTGTCGGCGCTGGTCGCCAGCCTGATGCTCGGCAAGCGCAGGGGCTATCCGCAAACGCCGATGCCGCCGCATTCGCTGACGCTGACGGGCGTGGGCACCGGCCTGCTCTGGGTCGGCTGGTTCGGCTTCAACGCGGGCAGCGCGCTGGAAGCCAACGGGTCGGCGGCCCTCGCCATGATCAACACCTTTGTCGCGACCGCCAGCGGCGGCCTGTTCTGGATGCTGGCGGAGCGGCTGCGCGGACACAAGGGATCGGCGCTGGGCTTCTGCTCGGGCATCATCGCGGGCCTGGTCGCGGTGACCCCGGCCGCGGGCAATTCCGGCCCGTTCGGCGCGATCGTGCTCGGCGCCATCGCCTCGGTCATCTGCTTCTTCGCGGTGTCGGTGCTGAAGCCGAAGCTCGGCTATGACGACGCGCTCGACGCGTTCGGCGTGCACGGCATCGGCGGCATGATCGGCGCGATCGGCACCGGCATCGTCTACGCCCCGTCGCTCGGCGGCCCGGGTGCGGCCGACTATGCGATCGGCGCCAAGCTGCTGGTTCAGCTGGAGGCGGTGCTGACCACAATCGTGTGGGCCACCATCGGCACGGTCATCGCGATCCTGGTCGCCAAGGCGGTCACCGGCCTGCGCGTCACTCCCGAAGTCGAGAGCGAAGGTCTCGACATCGGCGAGCATGGCGAGCGCGCTTACAATTACTGAGTTGCCGGGGGCGGGCCCGGTCCGCTCCCACCACGATGTTCCTCCTGCGGACGAACCTGGCCCGGCATGGCAACATGCCGGGTCCTTTTCGCTTCAGGCGAGCAGGGCAGCGACCGTGCCGACCAGCGACAGGACGAGCAGGCTGCCGAGGCGGGCCATGGTCATCCACCAGATCGCCTTATTGTCCTGGCGCGCGCCCATGCGGGTCGTCAACCAGACCTCATCGTTCCCCCACGCATCGCGCAACATCCAGATCAGGATGCCGTCGGCGATCAGGAAAAAGATGACGAACGAGTCCACGGGATCGCTCAACGCGTGTGAGGTCCGCGGGTGCCTGCGGCCCCGCTCTTGTATTCGACCATGATGACGATGCTATCCGGCCGCCAGCCGCCGATGCTCCCGAACCGGCGCCAGCCGCCGGATGTCGAGCACGTCGACACCCGTCAGCAGGACGCGACCGAAGCGGCGCTCACCCGTCTCGATCAGGATGCCGTCAGCCGTCGACCGGATCGCGTTCCAGGCGACCTCATGAACCGCGATCGCTGCGCCGCGAAGCCGGGCCGCGACGACGCGACCGTCGCTCGCCACCGCCAGCGCGCCCCGGCCATTGGCGCCCACCACCACATCCACCGTGACGAAGCCCGCCAGGCTCTCGTCGGCCGCATCGGCCACGGCCTCCGGACTGCCGATCCGCCGGTCGCGACGGCGTCCGACCAGCCAGCTGGCGCCTGCAACGAGAGCGAGCAGCGCGACGGCACAACCGCCGAGCGTCAGCCATGTCATCGCGCGCCCGCTTCTCCGCCCGTTTCATTTCCGCCAGCATTTCCGCCGGACAGGGCATCCATCAGCGGCCGGATCGAGGAAAGGTCGTAACCCGCCTGTTCCGCCTGACCTGCGAGAAGGTTCGGGTTGCGCCCCGCCTTGGCGGCGGCGAGCGCCCACAGGTTGCAGCTGCGCGTGCCCGACCGGCAATAGGCCAGCACCGGGCCGTCAGCGGCCACCAGCGCCTGCGTCATGGCATCGAGCTGGGGATGGCTGAATCCGGCATGAGTGACCGGGATGGCGGCATAGGAAAGACCGGCCGCTTCCGCCGCCTGGCGGATCATGTCGCCGGACGGCTGGCCTGGTTCCTCGCCATCGGGACGATTGTTGATGATCGCGACATAGCCAGCGTCCTTGATTGCGGCCATGTCATCGGGTGAGATCTGCGGCGCGACGGCGACGGATTCGTTAAGCGAGCGGATTGCAGCCATCGCTCGTCTGTAGCGCAGCCGGGCGCAGGATTGAACCGCTTCGTCCACGCCACCGATTCCTGGCGGGGTCGACGGGCGTTCTACTGACGGTGAACAAGGGAGATACCGATGAAGCGGAGCGGCAACACCATCCTTATCACCGGCGGCGGATCGGGCATCGGCGAGGCGCTGGCGCATCGTTTTCATGACGCCGGCAACACCGTCATCGTGGCGGGCCGGCGGCGCGAGGCGCTGGAGGCATCGATCGCGGGCCGCGCGGGCATGGTCGCCATGGAGCTGGACATCACCAGCGCGGATGCCGTCCGGGACTTTGCGGGCCGGGTCGTCACGGAGCATCCGGCGCTGAACGTCCTCATCAACAATGCCGGCATCATGCGCTTCGAGGCGCTGGACACGAAGCGCGACCTGTCGGACGCCGAGGAGACGATCACCACCAACCTGCTCGGCCCCATCCGGCTGA
>CAKTFL010000071.1 GCA_934555855.1 uncultured Sphingomonas sp.
GTGACGCCGATCGGCGGATGCCGCCTGCGTCGATGGCCAAGATGATGACGGTCTATGTCGCCTTTGACATGATCCGCAAAGGCGAGCTCAAGCTTGACCAGATGATGACGGTGCGTCCGGAAACCTGGCAGAAGTGGCACGGGCCGCAGGCGGGCTCCACCATGTTCCTGTCGGCGAACGAGCAGGTCAGTGTCGCCAACCTCCTCTACGGCATCGTCACCCTGTCCGGGAATGACGCCTGCGTTGTGCTGGCCGAGGGCATCTCCGGTTCCGAGCCCGCGTTCGTCGAGCGGATGAACCGGGTGGCGGGGGAGATCGGGCTCGCCAACAGCCATTTCGGCACCTCCAACGGCTGGCCGGACAATGGGGTCACCTATGTCACGGCGCGCGATCTCGCGACGCTGGCGGCGGCAACGATTCGCGACTTTCCCGACCTTTACAAGCGCTTCTACTCGCTGCCGAACTTCACCTGGGGCAAGACGCTGGGCGCCGGTAACGATATCACCCAGGCCAATCGTGATCCGCTGCTGGGCCGGGTTGCCGGCGCCGACGGACTGAAGACCGGGCACACCGAGGAGGCGGGCTATGGCTTTACCGGCTCCGCGCAGCAGAACGGGCGCCGGCTGGTCATGGTGCTGGCAGGACTTACATCCTCGAACGGGCGAGCCGAAGAGTCAGTCCGCTTCATGGAATGGGGCTTTCGCGCGTGGCAGGCAAAGCCCGTCGTCGCGCAGGGGCGCAAGGTCGCCGACGCCGACGTCCAGATGGGATCATCCAGCACTATCGGGCTGGTCGCGCCCAAGACGCTGACGGTTGCATTGCCCGCCGGCGCCGTGCCGGAGATGAGCGCCAAGGTGGTTTATGACGGCCCGATCAAGGCGCCCATCAAGGCCGGCCAGCACATCGCCGATCTGGTCATCACGTCCCGCGACGTGCCCGAGCAGCGATTGCCGCTGGTGGCGGACAAGGATGTGAGCGAGGCCGGGTTCTTCGGCCGCGCCTGGGCTGGCCTGACGTCGTTCTTCTGACAAGGGCCGGGCGATGACGTCGCTGGTGGGCCACGCGACAGCCGAGGCGGAGCTGCGGGCCGCGATCGATGGCGGTCACCTGCACCACGCCTGGCTGCTCGCGGGGCCGGAGGGGGTAGGCAAGGCGTCATTCGCCCGGCGCGCGGCGCTGCGCCTGCTCGCGGAAGCCGCTCAGCCGGCCGGCCTGCCGCCCGGCCTGGACATCCCCGACGATCACCCGATAGCCAGGCTGTTCGCGGCGGGCAGCCACCCGGATTATCGGGAGCTGCGCCGTCTGCCCAAGGATCCCGACAAGTCGGACGAACTGGCGCGGAGTATCCCGATCGCGCAGGTACGCGACCTGATCGGGCGGCTCGGTACCATGCCCGCGCTTTCGTCCCGCCGCGTGATCCTGGTCGATTCCGTCGACGAACTGGAGGGGGCGGGCGCGCCCAACGCACTGCTGAAGAGCCTGGAGGAGCCGCCCCAGGGCACCATCTTCTTTCTGGTCAGCCACGCGCCGGGCAAGCTGCTGCCGACGATCAGGTCGCGATGCCGGCTCCTGCGGCTAGGCCGGCTGTCGGACGGGGAAGTAGATGCGGTGATCGGGCGGGCACTGCCGGAGGTGGAGCCGCAGGAGCGGGCGGCGCTGGTCCGTGCGGCCGAAGGGGCACCGGGGCGGGGCATTCGCTACGCGGGGCTGGATGTGGCTGCGCTCGACAGGGCAGTGGCCGCGATCGTCGCGAGCGGCGACCCCGATAATGGCGAGCGGCTGGCCCTCGGCCGGGCATTGGCGGGCAAGGCGGCTCAGGCCCGATACGAGCTGTTCCTCGACCGCGCGCCGACGATGATCGCCCGGGAAGCGCGCGGGCGGCGGGGCGAGGCGCTGCGGGTCGCGCTGGACGCGCATGAAGCCGCGCGCAATCTGGCCGGAGCGGCGCTCGGCCTATCACTGGATCCTGCCGCGACGATATTCGAGATGGCCGGCATCGCCGCGCGGCTGGCGCTCACTTCACGAGCGGGGTAGGGGGTGCGCCATGGGCGATCCCTTTTACCTCACAACCGCAATCCATTATCCGAACGGCCGGCCGCATATTGGGCATGCCTATGAGATGGTCGCCGCCGATGCCGTTGCGCGGTTCCAGCGCCAGGCCGGGCGGGACGTGCTGTTTCAGACCGGCACCGACGAGCATGGCCTGAAAATGGCTCAGGCAGCGCGCGCGCGCGGCATCGACACGCGTGAGTTCGCCGACGAGATGTCCAGTCATTTCCGCGTGATGGCAGATCGTCTTGATATCTCCTACGATCGGTTCATCCGGACCGTAGAGACCGACCATTATCGCGCAAGCCAAGCGATCTGGCAGGCCATGGCGGACAAGGGCGACCTGTACCTCGACCGGTATGAGGGCTGGTATTCGGTCCGCGACGAAGCCTTTTACGACGAGGCGGAGCTGATCGCGGGTGAGGGCGGCGAGCGCCTGTCTCCTCAGGGTACGCCGGTGGAGTGGACGGCGGAGGAGACGTGGTTCTTTCGCCTGTCCAGATACCAGCAGCCGCTGCTCGACCTGTATGCAGCCAATCCCGACTTCATCCGGCCGGACAGTCGTCGCAACGAGGTGATGCGGTTCGTCGAGGGCGGGCTGTCGGATTTGTCCGTGTCGCGGACCAGTTTCGACTGGGGCGTGCCGGTACCGGGCAGCCCCGGGCACGTCATGTATGTGTGGGTCGATGCGCTGACCAACTACCTGACCGGTACTGGCTATCCCGACAGGGACGCGGGCAACGCTCGTTTCTGGCCGGCGGACCTTCACCTGATCGGCAAGGATATCGTCCGCTTCCATACGGTCTACTGGCCCGCCTTCCTGATGTCGGCGGGAGTGCCGCTTCCCAAAAGCGTGTTCGGCCACGGTTTCCTGCTCGCCCGCGGCGGCGAGAAGATGTCAAAGTCGCTGGGTAATGTCGTCGATCCGAACGATCTGGCCGACAGCTTCGGTGTCGACGCGCTGCGCTATTTCTTCCTGCGCGAGGTCAGCTTCGGGCAGGATGGCAGCTATTCGGCAGAGGCGATCGTGACCCGCGTGAATGCGGAGCTGGCGAACAGCTTCGGCAATCTTGCCCAGCGGACATTGGCTTTCATCGCCAAGAATCTGGACGGTGAACTTCCGCGCGAGGGCAGAGCCGACGTCGCCGATGCCATGCTCATCGAGGAGGTCGTCGTCGCCTGTGCCGGGCTGAAGGCCGCCTTTGGCGATCTTGCGCTGAGTCAGGGCATAGAAGCATGGATGCGCGGCGTGTTCGCGTGCAACGGCTATATTGATGCCCAGGCGCCCTGGGCACTCCGGAAGACGGATCCGGAGAGGATGCACGCAGTGCTGCGGACGCTCGTTCGCGCGATCCGGATGCTGGCGATCACGATCCTGCCGGTTATTCCGGGCTCGGCCGCAAAGCTGCTCGACCAGCTCGGCGTGGGTGTGAAGGAGCGCGATCACGCCGCGATCGATGACGAGCACTGGTACGATCGGCTGGTTGCAAGCGGCTTTCGGCTTGCCGCGCCCGTCCCGATATTCCCCCGGCTCGACATGCCGGCCGAGGTGGAGGCGAACGCCTGATGCTCGCAGACAGCCACTGCCATTTGAATTACAGGGGACTAGTCGAGCATCAGCAAGAGGTGCTCGCTCGCGCCCGGGCGCGGGGCGTGACGGCGATGCTCAACATTTCGACTCGGGCGCGCGAGTGGGATGAGGTGATTGCCACCGCCGAACGCGAGCCCGATGTGTGGGCTAGTATCGGCATTCATCCGCACGAGGCGGACGAGCACCCCGACGTGGATACGGCCACGCTGCTCGAACGCGCGCGTCATCCCCGCGTGGTCGGACTCGGCGAAACCGGCCTCGACTATCATTACGAACATTCGGATCGTGCTCGCC
The DNA here is from genome assembly GCA_934555855.1 of uncultured Sphingomonas sp. The sequence continues at coordinate 3,935 of CAKTFL010000071.1, forward strand.
AGCAGGCAAGCTTCCGTGCCCATATCGCCGCAGCCCGGGAAACGGGCCTGCCGCTGATCGTGCATACGCGTGACGCGGAAGAGGACACGGCCACCATCCTGGCCGAGGAACTGGATCATGGCCCGTTCACCGGCGTTATCCATTGCTTCACCGGCACGGGCGCGTTCGCCGATCGTGTGCTGGAACTGGGATTCTATATCTCCATATCCGGCATCGTGACGTTCAAGAATGCGATCGAGTTGCAGGAAACGGCTGCGCGGTTGCCGATCGAACGATTGCTGGTGGAAACCGACGCGCCTTTCCTGGCGCCCGTCCCTCATCGCGGCAAGACCGGAGAGCCGGCCTTTGTGGCGGATACCAGTGCTTTCCTTGCAAAGTTGCGGGGAGAGAATTTGGCGGCCTTGCAACAACGTACGGCAGAAAACTTCCACCGGCTCTTTGCCAAGACAATCCCGGCGTGAAGGTCCGCATCCTCGGCAGCGGCACCTCGTCCGGCGTTCCGCGTATCGGCAACGATTGGGGTGCTTGCGATCCCGCCGAACCCCGCAATCGAAGAACCCGCGCATCCATTCTCGTCGAAGATGACGGCACCCGCATCCTGATCGACACCGGACCCGACATGCGTGAGCAACTGCTCACCGCGGGGATCGGTGTGGTGGATGCGATTATCTGGACGCATAGCCATGCCGATCATTGCAACGGTATCGATGATGTGCGGCAGATCTTTCATCTGCTTGGTCGTCCGGTGCCGGGCTATGCCCGCCAGGACACGCTCGACGTGTTGCACCGCCAGTTCGGCTATGTCTTCGAGGGCAGGGGCGGTTATCCGGCCACGATAACCCCGAACCTCCTGCCTGATGATTTCACGATCGGCAGCATCCGGATCAGCGTCGTCGACCAACCGCATGGCAGGATCGCGTCAGCAGGGCTGCGGTTCGAGGCCGGCGGCGTCGCAATCGGCTACGCGACCGACTTTCACGAGCTGACGCCCCGGATGCGTGCCCATTATTCAGGGTTGGACCTGTGGATCGTGGACGCCCTTCGGGAAAAGCCGCACCCGTCGCACCCGACCGTCGCCGCCGTCCTCGGCTGGATCGAAGAAATTCGACCGAGCCGGTCAGCGTTGATACATATGGATCAGTCCATGGACTACGCGACGCTGTGCTCGAGACTGCCTAGCGGGGTCGAGCCCGGCTATGATGGGCTGGAATTCACCTTATGACATCTTCGGGCATCCAGGCGCTACTGCTCGGATTGCTTGTCATCCTTCCGCTATCGTCGCTGATCGCGCGCCGGGTGCCGGTGCTGCGGATCGCGATTAATCTTGCGGCCTGGGCGTCCATCTTCGCAATTGGCGCTTATGTTCTCGCGGAACGTGAGAAGTTTGACCCGTATCTCTCACGGGTCGCCCAATTCCTGAAGCTTGAGGATCAGACCGTCGTCGGCAAGGAAGTGCGGATCCGGATGAGTGGCGATGGCCATTTCTGGGCGCGGGTGACGATCGACGGTATCGAGAAAAGGATGCTGGTCGACAGCGGCGCTACGGTGACCGCCTTGTCGACGCGAACCGCCAATGCGGCGAATCTGGACGTGCGGCGTAGCATGATACCTATTATTTTGCGAACGGCCAACGGCACGGTGGACGCGCAAACCGCTAGTGTGGCGGAACTCCGGCTCGGTACGGCCGTGGCCCGCGACCTGCCGGTCGTGATATCGCCAGCTTTCGGGGACACAGACGTGCTTGGCATGAATTTTCTGTCGCGGCTGAAATCATGGCGGGTCGAGGATCGTGTACTGATCCTGACGCCACATCACCCACAGGAGTTTACATAATGTGTATTATCGAGCTTAGGTTGCGGGCAGAGCATTTGCTGTGATCGAGCGGCTGGTGGCGATCATGGCCCGGCTGCGTGGGCCAGGCGGTTGCGAATGGGATCGTGAGCAAAGCTGGGCCTCTATCGCGCCTTATACGATCGAGGAAGCTTATGAGGTGGCGGACGCGATCGCGCGTGACGATTCGGACGACTTGAAGGATGAATTGGGCGACCTGCTCCTCCAGGTGGTCTTCCACAGCCGCATCGCCGAGGAACGCCGTGCGTTCACGCTGTCGGACGTAGTGACGGCCATCTGTGACAAGATGGAACGTCGCCATCCGCACATCTTCGGTGATGCCGGTGAAAGCCCTGGCTGGGAAGCGATCAAGGCGAGCGAGCGGGCGAAGGGTGACGATGCCAGTGCGCTGGCCGGCGTAGCTCTGGGCATCCCGGCGCTGTCGCGAGCGGAAAAGCTACAGAAGCGCGCAGCCCGCACGGGGTTCGACTGGCCTGACGCAGACGGACCACGGGCAAAGATCGACGAAGAACTGGCCGAGATCGCGGCGGCCGGACCGGGCGAGCAGCTGGAGGAGGTGGGTGACCTGCTGTTTTCGGTCGTCAACTATGCCCGCCATCTGGGAATCGATCCGGAAGCGGCGTTGAGGCTGGGCAACGCTAAGTTCGAACGCCGCTTTCGAGCGATGGAGGCCCATGGGGGCCAAGCATTTGCGGATTATGACCTCGCCGCGAAGGAAGTGCTGTGGCTTAAAGCGAAGGACGAGCCGGCACGCTGAACGAGCGCGCCGGCCGCGTCAGCGTTACAGGTTGTGCATTTCCGCGCCACTCTGGCGTGTCCGAAACCGCTCGAAGTCGCGTTCGGCCAGACGAACCTCGAAGACGAGCCGACCGTCCTCATCATGCTGTGACAACACTTCGCCATGCGAGTGAAGCCATGCCTGTGCCGCGCCATCCGCAACATCGAGCGTGATCCGGTAGCGGCGGTGGCCTGCGGTGAGCCGGTCGGCCACCGTCGCTACCAGCTCATTCAATCCCTCTCCGGTCAGCGCAGAGATGGCGACCACATCCTCACGCCGCGCTGCCTCCCCTTCCCGCTCGGCACGGGCATCCGCCTCCAGCAAGTCGAGCTTGTTCCAGGCTTCCAGCCGCGGCGTGGCATCGGACACGCCGATATCGGCCAGCACCGCCTCGACGTCGACGCGTTGCGCTTCCGTATCTGGGTGGGCCACGTCCCGGACGTGGATCAGCAGGTCGGCGGACACCACTTCCTCCAGCGTCGCCTTGAACGCCGCGACCAGTTGGGTCGGCAACTCCGATACAAAGCCTACCGTGTCCGACAGAATTGCCTTGTCGAGCCCAGGCAGCGAGATTTGCCGCAAGGTAGGATCAAGCGTAGCGAACAGCAGGTTCTCCGCCATCACGGCAGCGCCGGTCAGGCGGTTGAACAGCGTGGACTTGCCGGCATTGGTATAGCCGACCAGTGCGATTACCGGCCAGGGCGCGCGCTGACGCCGTTCGCGATGCAGGCCGCGGGTACGACTAACTTGGTCAAGCTCGCGCCGCAATCGCGCCATGCGGTCGCGGATCATGCGCCGGTCTGCTTCGATCTGCGTCTCGCCGGGACCGCCCAGGAAACCGAAGCCGCCGCGCTGGCGCTCAAGGTGTGTCCAGCTTCGCACCAGCCGGCCTGCCTGATAGTCTAGATGGGCGAGCTCCACCTGAAGCCGTCCCTCGGCAGTCGCCGCGCGCTCGCCGAATATCTCGAGGATCAGGCCCGTTCGGTCGATCACCTTCGCTTCCAGCGCCGTTTCCAGATTGCGTTGCTGAACGGGCGTCAGGCTCGCGTCGAACACGACCAGACCCGCCTCCTCCTGGCGCACTTCGGCCGCGAGCTGCTCAACCTGCCCGCTGCCGATCAGTGTCGCCGGCCGCGGCTGGCGGACCCGCAGCGCGATCTTGTCCGCGACGAAGATGCCGATCGCGGCAGCCAGGCCGGCCGTTTCGTCCAGCCGGGCGTCGGCATCGCGGCTGGCGCTGCCCTGATCCGGCAACACCACGATGGCGCGGGCGCCTCGCGCGAACTCGCCGCGGTCCCGTTCGAACCCGGTGCTCAATCCTCTGCCGATCCGTTTGTTTCTTCGGCCAAATTCAGCGGATGCGACGGCTGAATAGTCGATACGGCATGTTTGTAGACGAGCTGCACCAGCCCCTCCCGCTGGAGCAACATGCAGAAAAGGTCGAAGCCTGTGATCGCGCCCTGGAGCATGACGCCGTTAACCAGGAACATGGTCACGCTGTCACCCGACCGGCGAACCGCGTTGAGGAAGATATCCTGGAGCAAGGGCTGCTTGCGCGCGCCGTCCTGCCCCGCCTCAACGATCGCCGCCACGTCCACCGACCCGGTCGGCATGATGGTCGAGATGGCGTGCTTGTAGATCAGCTGCGATTGTCCGTCGCGCCGCAGCAGCACGGAAAAATTGTCGAACCAGGTGACAATGCCTTGCAGCTTCACGCCCTTTACCAGAAACATCGTCACTGGTGTTTTGGAGCGTCGAAGCGCGTTGAGGAACTGGTCCTGAAGCGAGCCTTGCTTGTCGGCCATGGGATTCTTGTCGTCCGTTCTTGGCGGAGCTCATGGCTCCGCGGCGCGCCGTTTCCCGGCGTCGGATCGCCACTCTCGGGAATGGCTGAACGCAATGTATGGTCGCGGGCAAGCCGCGTCCATACACCTGGGTCAGCTATCGTCGCGCGACTCGGTGATACCCAGCAGCTTCAACTTGCGGTGAAGGGCCGACCGCTCCATGC
>CAKTFL010000072.1 GCA_934555855.1 uncultured Sphingomonas sp.
CGGTCGGGGCCGTGAAGCCCGCGCGTCGCGGCGGGCAGCGCCGCCTCCAGCGGCTCGCCGCGGCGGAGCACGGCGTCGAGCAGGCGCAGCGCGGCGCGGCGGGTGGCAGTGCCGAGCGGCTCGGCGGGGCGGAAAGAGCGGGCTTGTGCTTGCGGACGGGACATTGCGGGCCGATGTGGCGTGCCCATGCCGCTCGCGCAATCGAAAGGATCAGTGATGGGCCAGCGCCCCGAACACGTGAAGCCGCCCGCTTATCTGTCGGAGAACACGCCCGTGCCCAAGCCTGAGGACAAGCCGCGCCCCGATCACGATCCTCTCGGCAAGGACCCGGTTCGCTATGGCGACTGGGAGTTGAAGGGGGTCGCGGTCGATTTCTGACGCGCGGCGGGGCGACCTACGCCTTCACCCCCGCGCCGCGTACCGCCTCCGCTGACGGGTCGAGCGGCCAGCGCGCCCGGGCAGGCGTGTCGAGCGGATCGGTCAGCCCCGCCGCGAAGCGCTCCGCTCCGGCCCAGGCGATCATCGCCGCATTGTCCGTGCACAGCCAAAGCGGCGGCGCGACGAAGCGGACGCCGTGCTCGGCCGCCAGCGTCTCCATCGCGCCCCGCACGGCATTGTTCGCCGCGACGCCGCCGGCGACCACCAGCGCGGTGATCGGCCCCGCGCTCGCCAGCGCGCGGCGGGTGCGGTCGACCAGGCACTCGACCACGGCCGCCTGGAACGAGGCGGCGACATCCTCGGGCGGGAACTGCCCGACTGCGCGCGCGACCGCGCTTTTCAGGCCCGCAAAGGAGAAGTGCGGCTCGGCCGCGCCCTTGAGCGGGCGAGGCAGGGGGATCGCCCTGTGGTTTCCTTTTGCCGCCGCGCGCTCCACCGCGGGGCCGCCGGGGAAGCCGAGGCCCAGCAATTTCGCTGTCTTGTCGAACGCCTCGCCTGCCGCGTCGTCGATCGTGGTCGCACGCCGGCGGTACCGCCCGACCCCCTCGACCAGCAGCAGCTGGCAATGGCCGCCCGATACCAGCAACAACAGGTAAGGGTAGGCGAGGCCCGGATCGGCAAGCCGCGGGCTGAGCGCGTGACCTTCCAGATGATTGACCGCGATCAGCGGCTTGCCGGCGGCATGGGCCAGCGCCTTGCCGGTGACGAGGCCGACCATGACCCCGCCGATCAGCCCCGGCCCCGCAGTCGCGGCGACCGCGTCCACGTCGGCCAGCGTTACGCCCGCTTCCGACAGGGCGGCGGCGACAAGCGGCTCCAGCGCCTCCACATGCGCGCGCGCCGCAATCTCCGGCACGACGCCGCCAAACGGCGCGTGTGCCGCCTCCTGTCCGGCCAGCTTGTGCGATAGCACCCGACGGTTGGCCGTCACCAGCGCCGCCGCGGTTTCGTCACAGGAGGATTCAAGGCCCAGGATCAGCATGAAGGCCATCTAGTGGCCCGCCCCCCGCTTGTCGAAGGGCGTGGCGTCGGCCATGGCCGGGCGATGGTGCATTTTCGTCTTGGCACGCGCGGCTCGGCCCTAGCTTTGGTTCAGGCCGGCATGGTCCGGGCGGCGCTGTGTGCCGCGCATGGCTGGACCGAGGATCAGGTCGAAACGGTGGTGATCCGCACAACCGGCGACCGTGTCCAGGACCGCGCGTTGGCCGAGATCGGCGGCAAGGCGCTGTGGACCAAGGAACTCGATCGGGCGCTGCTGGCGGGCGAGGTCGATGCCTGCGTTCATTCCATGAAGGATGTGGAGACGCTTCGGCCCGAGGCGATCCGGATCGCGGCCATCCTGCCGCGCGCCGACGTTCGCGACCGGCTGATCGGTGCCGACGACATCGCGGCCCTGCCTGCCGGTGCCCGGATCGGCTCCAGCTCGCCGCGCCGCCGTGCCCAGCTGCTCCGGCGACGGCCGGACCTTCGGGTGGTGCTGTTCCGAGGCAATGTCGACACCCGGCTTGCCAAGCTGGCGGCCGGCGAGGTCGATGCGACGCTGCTCGCGGCGGCCGGGCTCGACCGCCTGGGACGCGGCGGGGTGGGATGGCCGATCGGGCCCGACATCATGCTGCCCGCGCCAGCCCAGGGGGCGGTCGGAATCGAGGTCCGCGCGGACGATGAGGTTGCGAGGGGCGCGGTCGGCGTGATCGATCACGCGCCTAGCCATGTCTGCGTGCTGGCGGAGCGCGCGCTGCTGGCCGGTCTGCGCGCCGACTGCCATTCGCCGGTCGGGGCACTTGCCACGATCGCGGGCCACACCATCCGGCTCCGGGCGGAATTGCTGGCCGAGGATGGCGACGGGCTGGTCGAGGGCGAGCTGACCGGCGCTGATCCCGCGGCGCTCGGGCGCGGTCTGGCTGCGGACCTGCTCGCCCGCGCCCCGGAGTCGGTGCGCCGGTTGTTCGGCGGATGAGCGGACGGGGGCGCCGGGTCGCGCTGGTGCTGCGTCCGGAGCCGGGCAACAGCCGTACGGCCGACCGGCTTCGCCGCGCCGGACTCGACGCCCGCCAGCTGCCGCTGTTCGCCACCGCCGCGCTGGATTGGACGCCGCCCGACCCCGCCCGCTACGACGCGCTGCTCGTCACCAGTGGCAATGCCGTTCGCAGGGCGGGCGCGGGGCTGGACAGGCTAAGGACACTGCCGACCGTCGCCATCGGCGAGGCCACGGCGGCGGCCGCGCGCGAAGCAGGGCTGGACGTCAGGCTGGTCGGGTCGGGGAACGCCGACGAAGCGGCAAGTCGGGCGCGGGCGGCGGGTCTTCTCCGGCTGCTGCACCTTGCCGCCCGCGAGGCGGTGGTGCTGCCCGGCATCGATGCCGTGCCGGTTTATGCCAGCGAGGCGCTGCCGGTCGCGGCGGGCGTGCTGGCGCGAGAAGCCGGCGCGACGGTTCTTCTACACTCGCCCCGTGCTGCGGCGCGCTTCGCGGAACTGGTCGGCCGTGACGGCTTGAAGCGAGAGGATTGGCGTCTAGCCGCGTTCAGCCCCGCCGTCGCGGCGGTCGCGGGACCGGGGTGGCGGCAGGTGCTCGTCGCGCCGGTGCCGACGGACGCCGCGCTGATCGCCGCGATGGACATGGTGGCCGGCACGGATTGACCGCGTCGGCGGTGGCAGGGATAAGCGGGTCATGAGCGGCTACCAGTCGACCGACCAGACTCGATCGCGCGTCCGCTGGGCGTGGATCGGCGCGATGCTGCTGATCGCGTTCGTCGCCGGGCTGACGACCGCGCGGTTCGCGTCGACGCGCTTCCCCGGGATCGACCGCGAAGAGGTGGCGCCGGCCGCCCGGGCCGTATCGAGGGCGGCCGCCCCCGTTGTTCCCGCCGCGGCGGCTGATTCCTCAGCGGCGGCAGTCGATCCGCAAACGCTTGCCACCCGCGAAACGGCTCTTTCGGCGCAGATCGCCTCGCTGGAGGCGCGCACCGCGACCCTGACCGCCGATGCGGGTGCCGCAGGTGGCCAGGCGACGCGCGCGGAGGCGATGCTGGTCGCCTTTGCCGCGCGCCGCGCGATCGATCGTGGACTTGGCCGAGGCTATCTGGAGGGGCAGTTACGCACCCGTTTCGGGGCCGCCCAGCCGCACGCGACGGAGCAGGTGATCGCCTCCGCGCGGCAGCCGCTGACGCTTGAGGATCTGCGGCAGGGGCTGGATGCCATTGCTGCCGACCTGTCGACCGGCACCAGCAGCCGCGGCTGGCTTGCCGGGCTGGGGGGCGAATTGTCCGGGCTGATCGTGCTGCGAAAGGTGGGGGTGCCCTCTCCCTTGCCCGCCGACCGGCTGGCAAGGGCGCGCCGGCTGATCGAGGCGGGACAGGTAGAGGCGGCACGAGCGGAGGTCGCCCGGATGCCGGGCGCGGTCGGCGCGGGCAATTGGTTGGCCGCGGCAGACCGTTATGTGGCGACCAGGGGAGCGCTGGACGTACTGGAAGGCGCGGCGATTACCGGGCAGTCGGCGGCGGGATAAGGCCGACGGGCCGGATCGCTCAGGCCAGCCGGTCGATCAGTGCCATGGCCCCTTGCGGTGCACGAACCTTGGCGCCGTTGATGAAGAACACGAACGTCTCGCGCGGGATGGACGGCAGAGTCTCGCCGCCGAAATAAGGCAGGTCCCCAGGCTGGCCACCCGCTTCCCAGGCGCGGGCAGCGGCCGCCCAAACGCCGAGCGCGGTGTCGTCATAGCCGGTCGGCACGTCCTCGACAGCCTGTTCCAGCCGCGCATAGACGAAACTGCCGGTCACGTCCGCGATGGCGGGATACTCGGCCGAGTCCGCATAAACCAGCGACACCCCGGCCTCCCGTGCCATCTGGACGAACTCCGGACAGCGGAAGCTGTCATGTCGTACCTGCACCGCATGGCGAAGAGGAACGCCGGCATGGCTGCCCGGCAACAGCCCAAAAAACGCGCGAAAGTCGTCCGCGTCGAATTTCTTGGTGGCCATGAACTGCCACAGGATCGGCCCCAGCCTGTCGCCCAACTCGGTCAGGCCCTGGCTGACGAAGCGCTCGACCGACTCGCCCGCCTCGGCCAGCACCTTGCGGTTGGTGCAATAGCGCGATGCCTTTACCGCAAAGACGAAGCCGTCCGGCACCGTGTCGCGCCACATCGACCAGCTCGCAGGCTTGAAGGACGAATAATAGGTCCCGTTGATCTCGATCGCGCTGAGCCGGCGCGAGGCGTATTCCAGCTCGCGCTTGTGCGGCCATTTTTCGGGATAGAAGGTCCCGCGCCACGGCTCATAGGTCCAGCCGCCGATACCGATTCGGATCGTCATGGTAGCCGGTGTAGCAGCAGACGCGCGTGGAGTGAGCATCCAACCGTGAGGTGCGGCCGGCAATCGCCATCCATGCCGATGAGCGCTAACTCAGGGCACCGTGTCTCCGGGATGGAACAGATGGACCTGCTCGCGCTTGCCGACTTCAACCTCGTCGCCCGGCATGGCGGTTTCGGAAAGGCGTCGCGCGCGGCAGGGCGGCCAAAGGCGACGCTGTCCCGCCGCGTCGCGGAACTGGAGGCGAGCCTCGATCTGCGCTTGTTTGAACGCGGCGCTCGCGCGCTGAAGCTGACGGAGGAAGGGCGCGCGCTGTTCCAGCGCACCGCACAGCTGTTGACCGAGCTCGACGAGACGGCGGCGGCGATCGCGTCCGGCGGGCACGATCCACGCGGGCGATTGCGGATCAGTGCGCCCCTGCTGTTCTCCCAATTGGCGATGGGCAAGCTGGCGGCAGGGTTCGCCCGCAAATTCCCGCAGGTGCGCCTGGAGGTCACGACCGAGGACCGCGCCGTCGATATGATCGAGGAAGCATATGACCTGGTGATCCGGGTCAATCCGGCGCCTGACGTGAACTTGGTCGGGCGCGCCTTTCTTCACGACAGGCTGGTGGTGGTAGCGCCCCCACACCTGACGCGACCACTGGAGGGCGAGGCGGTCCCGGCCGTGATTCGCGGCGCCGCTGCTCCAGATGGCTGGCGCGTGAAAACCTCGTCGGGCAGCACCGGCATTCAGATTGCTCCCGTGCTCAGCCTGCCGTCACACCTGATGGTTCGCGACGCAGTGCGCGAGGGCGTCGGCGCGGGTCAGCTGCCAGTCTCTCTGGTCGGACATGATCTCGCAAATGGTACGCTCGCCCATTGGGGGGACACGGACGGCCCGGACACGGTGCTCTGGGCGCTTTACCCTACCCGCCGATTGCTGAGCGCCCGCGTGTCGGCCTTTCTCGATCACCTGAGGCAGGCGTTTCCGCACGGGACACCGGACGAGTTCGCCGCCTATGTCGCGGCCTGACGTCACGGGTCGCGTGAACAGGCTATATCAGGATCTGCGCCGAAACCATTCCACGCGTCGCCAGATGCTTTCAGCATGACGACTGGAGCGGGCGAAGGGATTCGAACCCTCGACCCCAACCTTGGCAAGGTTGTGCTCTACCCCTGAGCTACGCCCGCTCTGGCGTTCTGCCCCCTACCGAAGCGGCGGTGGGCGGGTGAGGGGCGGCCTCTAACAGTGGTATCGGGAGGCTGCAAGCCCGTTTTTCATCCCATTGCTGCGATGCGGAAAAAGAAGGGTGCCCGGCTCGCAAGTGGGGGAGTGGGCCGGGCACCAGGAACGAGGGGAGCCGGAAGTTTAGCGTGCGCGCATGTCCGGCACGTCCCCCGACCGTGATAAAATGTTACCGATTGGCCCCGCGTTGACCCGGCCCCGCTCCGAAGCTAGCCCGGCACGTCCATGACCGCGCCAACGATCCTGCTTGTCGAGGACGACCCAGCTCTCCGGACGCTAACCGCCCGTGCGTTGCAGGAGAACGGCTTTACCGTCCGTCCCGCCGCCGCCGCGCCCGAAATGTGGCTTGCGCTGGAGGGGGCGGCGGTGGACCTCGTCATCCTCGACATCATGCTGCCGGGCACCAGCGGCATAGACCTGTGCCGGGCGCTTCGCCAGAAAAGCGACGTGCCGATCATCTTCGTCTCGGCCAAGAGCAGCGAGACCGACCGCATCGTCGGGCTGGAGCTGGGCGCGGACGATTATGTCGCCAAGCCATTCTCGGCGCGCGAACTGGTTGCGCGGGTCCGCGCGGTGCTGCGCCGGCCGCCGCTCGACCGACGCTCGGGGGATCGGGAGGAAGGGCTGATCACCTTTGAAGGGTGGGCGGTCAGCCTGCCGCGCCGATCGCTGACCTCGCCGACCGGAGCGGTGGTGGACCTGACCGGCGCGGAGTTCGACCTGCTGATCGCGCTTCTCGATCATGCCGGGCGGGTCATCGCGCGCGAGCGGCTGATCGAACTGTCGCGCACCCGGCTGGGCGACAGTTCCGACCGCAGCGTCGACGTGCTCGTCAGCCGCCTTCGCCGCAAGCTGTCCAGCGCGGGCCATGCCGCCCCGATCGTCACCGTGCGCGGCGTGGGATACATGCTCAACGCGCCGGTGGAGCGCGCTTGAAGGGGCGTTCCATCGGCCTGGTCGGCCGGATCGTCGCGATCCTGCTGCTGACGCTTCTGTTCGAGTTTTCGGCCAGCACGCTGCTGTACGAACGCGCGAGCCAGTTCTCCGTTCGTGACGACGAGGCGCGGCGGCTGGCCGAACATCTGGTGATCAGCCGGAAGCTGATGGCCGAACAGCCGCCCGACCAGCGCGGCGACATGGCGGCCGAGCTTACGACGTCGCGCTATGCGATCAGCTGGAACCGGGCGCTTCCGCCGCCGCCGCCGATCGCGCCCGAACTGGATACGATGCGCCGCCAGATCCTGGACTGGGAACCGCCGCTGAGGGGATCGGACCTGCGCGTCCGCCTGACCTCTCCGGGACGCAGCGCAGTGGTGACGGGCGCCCTGCGGCTTCCGGACCGGAGCTGGCTGTACTTCAGGACGCGCGAGCCGGTGGCCGGCATCAATCTGGCAGCGGAGCGCATCCTGCTGGCGCTGGTGCCCGCGGCGGCGCTGATGGTGCTGGGCGGGATGCTGGTGCGCCGCACGCTGTTGCCGCTCCGCCGCCTGGCGCAGGCTGCTGACCAGATGGGCAGCGGCGAGGAGGAAGCGCCCGTCCGGGAGGAGGGGGCGGGAGACGTGCGGCGGGTGGTGGTAGCGTTCAACCGGATGCAGGAGCGTATCCGCAAGCTGATGGCCGGGCGTACCCAGGCGCTTGCCGCCGTTGGCCATGACCTGCGTACCCCGCTGGCCCGACTGCGCCTGCGTGCGGAGGCGATCGAGCAGGCTGATCTGCGTCAGGCGATCGGCGAGGATGTGGAGGAAATGGACGCGATGGTCGCCAGCCTCCTCGCTTTTCTGGGCGGCGAGTCCGATCCGGAGACGCCCGTCCTGATCGACGTGGCCGTGCTCTGCGCGACGCTGGTCGATGACGCCACCGACCATGGGCATGAAGCGGATTATATCGGTCCCGACCATTGCGAGCTGGTCGCGCGGCCGGGGGGGCTGAAGCGTGCACTGACCAACCTGGTCGACAACGCCCGCCACCATGGCAACCGGCTATGGGTCACGCTGGAGCCCGGCGAGGCGTTTGTCGCGATCCACGTCGATGATGACGGGCCGGGAATCGCGGAGGACCGGCTGGAGGAGGTTATCCAGCCCTTTGTCCGGCTGGACACCGCGCGGCGGCGGGACACGGTCGGGTTCGGACTGGGCCTGCCCATCGTTCTTCAGACGGTGACGGCGGAGGGCGGACGATTGCAGCTGGTCAACAGGGCCGAAGGAGGCTTGCGCGCGACGGTGGAACTTTATCGCCAAGCCTGATCGCCACCGGACATGATTTCTTACACACGCGCGGCATCGCAGCAAAACGGAGCGACTATACGACGTTATGAGGACATCCGTCCATCGGCGGTCCCATTATCAGGAGGTCCCGTCGTGAACGAACTGATCGGCCGCGTCTTCGGTTTCGAGAAACAGGTCTTTCCCCAAGCGCAGGCGCTTTATGCCAAGCTCGCCGACGGACAGAGCCCCAAGGCGCTGATGATCAGCTGTGCCGATTCGCGGGTCGTGCCCGAACACATCATGCAGGCACAGCCGGGCGACCTGTTCGTCTGCCGCAACGCCGGCAACAGGGTGCCTCCG
>CAKTFL010000073.1 GCA_934555855.1 uncultured Sphingomonas sp.
CATGTCTACGGATTGCCGCAGACCGGACTGCGCTTCTTTACCGTGTACGGTCCGTGGGGGCGGCCCGACATGGCCTATTACAGCTTTACCCGGAAGATGTTGGCAGGGGAGCCGATCGACATTTATGGCGAGGGCAGGATGGCCCGCGACTTCACCTATATCGACGACATCGTCGAAGGGGTGGTGGGCGCGCTCGACCGACTGCCAGCGCCAGGCAGCAACCGCCTGCTGAACGTGGGCAGCAGCAATCCGGTAGGTTTGATGGATATGATCCGCACCCTTGAGGAGGCACTGGAAGTGATCGCCGTCAAGATCATGAAGCCGATGCAGCCCGGCGACATTACCTTGACCTATGCCGACACGACCCGGCTGCGTACGCTGACCGGGTATCGGCCGGGGGTAGCGCTTGCCGAAGGGTTGAGCCGCTTCGTGCGATGGTACCGCGATCATCATCAATAAACGGGGTGTGCGGCCGGCCAAGATCTGTCTGGGCTGGAATAACGCCGAACCGTCGCCTCACCACGAACAGTGATGACATAGTCGTCATTCCGGCTCGCCAAGTCACGGAGTGGACTTGATTAGGTAAAATTTCCTCCGGTTTCCATTGCGCTTCGGAAACGGTAGGGCGCGTCGGGCATCCTTGGACGGGGGAAAGTCTATGCGCATTACGATGATCGGTTCGGGCTATGTGGGTCTGGTGTCGGGCGCGTGCTTTGCGGATTTCGGGCACGACGTGTGCTGCGTGGATAAGGACGCGGGGAAGATCGATCGGCTGCTGAGGGGGGTGATGCCGATCTACGAGCCGGGCCTGGATGCGCTGGTGGAGCGCAACGTGCAGGCGGGCCGGCTGCGCTTCACGACGGACCTGGCCGACGGGGTGGGGGACGCCGATGCGGTGTTCATCGCGGTGGGAACGCCGTCTCGCCGGGGCGATAGCCATGCGGACCTGAGCTATGTTCATGGCGCCGCGCGTGAGATCGGCGAGGCGATCACCGGCTATACGGTGGTGGTGACCAAGTCGACGGTGCCGGTGGGTACGGGCGACGAGGTGGAGCGGATCATCCGCGAGGCGAACCCGGATGCGGAATTTGGCGTGGTGTCCAACCCCGAGTTCCTGCGCGAAGGCGCGGCGATCGATGACTTCAAGCGGCCCGACCGCATCGTGATCGGCTCGGAGGACGGCCAGGCGACGGAGGTGATGCGCCAGGTCTACCGGCCGCTATACCTCAATCAGGCGCCGATCCTGGTCACCGGCCGGCGCACGGCGGAGCTGATCAAGTACGCCGGTAACGCGTTCCTGGCGACCAAGATCACCTTCATCAACGAGATTGCGGACCTGTGCGAGAAGGTTGGCGCGAACGTCCAGGAGGTGGCGCGCGGCATCGGGCTGGACAACCGGATCGGGTCCAAGTTCCTTCATGCCGGCCCGGGCTATGGCGGCTCGTGCTTTCCCAAGGACACGCTGGCGCTGCTCAAGACCAGCCAGGATTATGAGGCGACGCAGCGGATCGTGGAGGCGGTGGTGGCCGTCAACGACACGCGCAAGCGGGCGATGGGGCGCAAGGTGATCGCGGCGATGGGCGGCGAGGTGCGCGGGCGCACGGTGGCGGTGCTGGGGCTGGCGTTCAAGCAGAACACCGACGATATGCGCGACAGCCCGGCGATCGCGGTGGTGCAGGCGCTGACGGATGCGGGCGCGAAGGTGCGCGCGTTCGATCCCGAGGCGATGGAGCAGGCACGGCCGCTGCTGCCCGATATCGACTATGCCGGCGGGCCGTACGAGGCGATCGAGGGTGCTGACGCGCTGGTGGTGGTGACGCCCTGGGACGCGTTCCGGGCACTCGACCTGGGGCGGATCAAGTCGCTGCTCGCCAGCCCGGTGGTCGTCGACCTGCGCAACATCTACGACCCCGAACAGGTCAGGGGAGCGGGCCTCGCCTATACCGGCATCGGCCGTTGAGCCGGCCCGATCCGGTTCTGGTCACGGGCGCGGCCGGCTTTATCGGCCGCGCCGTCGCGCAGCGGCTGATCGAACGGGGAGATCGGGTCGTCGGCGTCGACAATCTCAACGACTATTACGACCCGGCGTTGAAAACGGCCCGGCTGGCTACCCTCGCCGACCATCCGGCGTTCACCTTTCGGCACATGGATATCGCCGACGCCGCAGAGGTGGCCGGCCTGGTGCGCGATCGGGGCGTGCGGCGCATCATCCACCTCGCCGCACAGGCCGGGGTGCGCTACAGCCTGGAAAATCCGTTCGCGTATGAGCGGTCGAACCTGGCAGGTCATCTGGCGGTGCTGGAGGCGGCACGCCACGCTCCCGACTTCGAGCACATGATCTATGCCTCGTCGAGTTCGGTTTATGGCGAACGGCCGATCGACGATCGCGGCTTTCGCGAGGACGACCCGGCCGCTGCTCCCGCCTCGCTTTATGCCGCGACCAAACAGGGCTGCGAGCTGATGAGCCAGTCCTATGCCCATGTCTACGGATTGCCGCAGACCGGACTGCGCTTCTTTACCGTGTACGGTCCGTGGGGGCGGCCCGACATGGCCTATTACAGCTTTACCCGGAAGATGTTGGCAGGGGAGCCGATCGACATTTATGGCGAGGGCAGGATGGCCCGCGACTTCACCTATATCGACGACATCGTCGAAGGGGTGGTGGGCGCGCTCGACCGACTGCCAGCGCCAGGCAGCAACCGCCTGCTGAACGTGGGCAGCAGCAATCCGGTAGGTTTGATGGATATGATCCGCACCCTTGAGGAGGCACTGGAAGTGATCGCCGTCAAGATCATGAAGCCGATGCAGCCCGGCGACATTACCTTGACCTATGCCGACACGACCCGGCTGCGTACGCTGACCGGGTATCGGCCGGGGGTAGCGCTTGCCGAAGGGTTGAGCCGCTTCGTGCGATGGTACCGCGATCATCATCAATAAACGGGGTGTGCGGCCGGCCAAGATCTGTCTGGGCTGGAATAACGCCGAACCGTCGCCTCACCACGAACAGTGATGACATAGTCGTCATTCCGGCTCGCCAAGTCACGGAGTGGACTTGATTAGGTAAAATTTCCTCCGGTTTCCATTGCGCTTCGGAAACGGTAGGGCGCGTCGGGCATCCTTGGACGGGGGAAAGTCTATGCGCATTACGATGATCGGTTCGGGCTATGTGGGTCTGGTGTCGGGCGCGTGCTTTGCGGATTTCGGGCACGACGTGTGCTGCGTGGATAAGGACGCGGGGAAGATCGATCGGCTGCTGAGGGGGGTGATGCCGATCTACGAGCCGGGCCTGGATGCGCTGGTGGAGCGCAACGTGCAGGCGGGCCGGCTGCGCTTCACGACGGACCTGGCCGACGGGGTGGGGGACGCCGATGCGGTGTTCATCGCGGTGGGAACGCCGTCTCGCCGGGGCGATAGCCATGCGGACCTGAGCTATGTTCATGGCGCCGCGCGTGAGATCGGCGAGGCGATCACCGGCTATACGGTGGTGGTGACCAAGTCGACGGTGCCGGTGGGTACGGGCGACGAGGTGGAGCGGATCATCCGCGAGGCGAACCCGGATGCGGAATTTGGCGTGGTGTCCAACCCCGAGTTCCTGCGCGAAGGCGCGGCGATCGATGACTTCAAGCGGCCCGACCGCATCGTGATCGGCTCGGAGGACGGCCAGGCGACGGAGGTGATGCGCCAGGTCTACCGGCCGCTATACCTCAATCAGGCGCCGATCCTGGTCACCGGCCGGCGCACGGCGGAGCTGATCAAGTACGCCGGTAACGCGTTCCTGGCGACCAAGATCACCTTCATCAACGAGATTGCGGACCTGTGCGAGAAGGTTGGCGCGAACGTCCAGGAGGTGGCGCGCGGCATCGGGCTGGACAACCGGATCGGGTCCAAGTTCCTTCATGCCGGCCCGGGCTATGGCGGCTCGTGCTTTCCCAAGGACACGCTGGCGCTGCTCAAGACCAGCCAGGATTATGAGGCGACGCAGCGGATCGTGGAGGCGGTGGTGGCCGTCAACGACACGCGCAAGCGGGCGATGGGGCGCAAGGTGATCGCGGCGATGGGCGGCGAGGTGCGCGGGCGCACGGTGGCGGTGCTGGGGCTGGCGTTCAAGCAGAACACCGACGATATGCGCGACAGCCCGGCGATCGCGGTGGTGCAGGCGCTGACGGATGCGGGCGCGAAGGTGCGCGCGTTCGATCCCGAGGCGATGGAGCAGGCACGGCCGCTGCTGCCCGATATCGACTATGCCGGCGGGCCGTACGAGGCGATCGAGGGTGCTGACGCGCTGGTGGTGGTGACGCCCTGGGACGCGTTCCGGGCACTCGACCTGGGGCGGATCAAGTCGCTGCTCGCCAGCCCGGTGGTCGTCGACCTGCGCAACATCTACGACCCCGAACAGGTCAGGGGAGCGGGCCTCGCCTATACCGGCATCGGCCGTTGAGATCGCCCACGGCCTGAGCGACCGGCTTGTGTGACGGGAGCGTTTCACCCTAAGCGGGTGGAATTGTCTCGCCGTCGCTTCTGCGGCACGCGTGCCGGCAGCTCGGGCCGGCATCGCATCCACCACCGCGCCGGCGATGATTACGGGAGTTGAAGTGTTATGAGTCGCGTTGGGCTGTCCCGAAAGCGGGTGCTCGTCACGGGCGGAGCGGGCTTTCTGGGTTCGCATCTGTGCGAGCGGTTGCTTGATACGGGCCACGACGTGCTGTGCGTGGACAACTACTATACCGGCCAGCGCTCGAACATCGAACATCTGCTCGGCAATTCGCGGTTCGAGACCATGCGCCACGATATCACCAGCCCGCTGCTGGTCGAGGTGGACGAGATCTACAATCTGGCTTGCCCGGCCTCTCCGGTGCATTATCAGTTTGACCCGGTGCAGACGCTCAAGACCTGCGTGCAGGGCTCCATCAACATGCTGGGTTTGGCCAAGCGGACCAAGGCCAGGATCTTCCAGGCATCGACCAGCGAAGTCTATGGCGATCCGCTCGTCCATCCTCAGCCCGAAAGTTACTGGGGACACGTAAATCCGCTTGGCCTTCGTTCCTGCTACGACGAGGGCAAGCGTGCCGCCGAGACGCTGTTCTTCGACTATCATCGCCAGCATGGCGTCGACGTCCGGGTGGTGCGTATCTTCAACACCTATGGCCCGCGAATGCATCCAGAGGATGGACGCGTGGTGTCGAACTTCGTCATCCAGGCGTTGCGCGGCCAGGATATCACGATCTTCGGCGACGGATCGCAGACGCGTTCGTTCTGCTATGTGGACGACCTGATCGAAGGGTTCGTCCGCCTGATGGACCAGGACCGCACGGTCGGCCCGGTCAACATCGGCAATCCGGGCGAGTTCACCATTCGGGAGCTTGCCGAAATGACGGTGGCTATGACGGGGTCCAAGTCCCGGTTGATCTATCTGCCGCTGCCCGCGGACGATCCCAGGCAGCGCCAGCCCGACATTTCGCTCGCCAAGCAGATGCTGGACTGGGAGCCGGCCGTGCCGTTGCGCGAAGGACTGGCCCGGACCATCGCCTATTTCGACGATCTGCTTCAGCGCAGCGCGGCGGCTTGATGGCACGGCGTCGGCCCTAGGGGCGGCTGACGGGAGGGACGGAATGACGGAAATGCCGCTGGTGGCCGGCGTGGAGCTGGGCGGAACCAAATGCGTGTGCATCCTGGCCCGCGGCCCTGATGCGGTGGAGGACGAAGTTCGCATTCCGACCACGCGTCCCGATGAGACGCTGCCCGCCATCGAGGCGGTGCTGGAGCGGTGGCGGGGCTTCGCTGCGCTCGGGATCGCCAGCTTCGGCCCCGTGTCGATCGATCGCGGTGCAGCCGATTATGGCGAGGTCACGGTGACGCCGAAGCCGGGCTGGTCCCATACCGATGTGGCCGGCCGCCTCGCCCGTTCGGCCGGCGTTCCGACCGGCTTTCACACCGACGTGGTCGGCGGTGCCCTGGCGGAGGCGCGCTGGGGCGCGGCGGAGGGGCTTGCCGATGTCGCGTATGTGACGGTCGGCACCGGTGTGGGCGTGGGGCTGGTAGCGCATGGCAGGCCGGTCGACGGGCTGACCCATGGCGAGTTCGGCCATTTGCGGCCGGTGCGGGTGGCCGGCGACGATTGGGTCGGCGTCTGCCCGTTTCACGGCGCGTGCGTGGAGGGGCTGGCGTCGGGGCCGGCGATCAAGGCGCGGACGGGCCAGTCTGCCGAGAACCTTCCGCCCGAGCATCCAGTGTGGGACAATGTGGCGCACACGCTGGCGCAGCTGTGCCACACGCTGGTCCTGACGGGAGTCCCCCGCCGGATCGTCATGGGCGGCGGCGTGATGGTGGGAATGCCGCATCTGTTCCCCCGCATCCGTGCGGCCCTGACGCGAAGCCTGGGCGGCTATGTGCCGCTGCCGGAGGTCGCGATGACCGACAGCTATATCGTGCCGCCGGCGTTGGGCGGGCGGGCAGGGCCGCTCGGCGCGATCGTGCTCGGTACGCAGGCACTCGAAGCGCAGCTCGGGGTAGCGTTTACCGCGAGTTAACCGGGCGCAACTACGGTCCTGAACAGCGAAACGGCTGGTGCCGCCCGTGCCCCTGGGCGGCACGCTCGCTCGCAAGGAACCAAGTAATGCGCGTCCTGATCGTGGACCATGAGGTGCCGATCCATGACCATTATCGCCGCGCCCTGGTACTGCCGGAGGGCGGTCGCTTCCTCCTGACCCACTGCCGTTGCGTTCACGCCGCGCGGAAGGAAGTCGAGCGCGCCCTTGCCGACGGCCTGCCGTTCGCGGTCGCTTTCATCGATCCCGCTGCGTCGTCGGACGGCGAGGTGGTCGGTCGAATCCGGGCGCTCGACCCGGACCTGCACCTCGTGATCGTCAGCGCGGACAAAGGCGCGTTCCGGATCGTCGCAGCCTCAGCCGGGCCGGCGGACAAGCTCTTGTACCTCGCCAAACCCGTCGCCAGCGCCGAAGTCCGTCAGGCGGCGGTCGCGCTGACAGCGCGGTGGACGCATGATCGCGCCTCCGTGGCGACCCGTGCGGAGCTTCTCGCCAAGGTCGTTCAGCTGGAGGAGCAAGCAGCAGAACTGGCAGCCAACGAGAGCCGGGCGATGCACATGGCCATGCACGATGCCCTGACCGACGCGCCGAACCGCGCTGCGTTTCAGCGCGCGCTGAGCGATCGGGTGAAGCGCGACGGCCTGTTCGCGGCGGTGATGATCGACTTGGATCGGTTCAAGCGTATTAACGACACGTTGGGGCACCTGACCGGCGACGCCCTGATTCGGGAGATCTGCGGTATCCTTCTTCGCACTGCTCCGGCCGGTGCGATGGTGGCGCGGCTGGGCGGTGACGAGTTCGGCATCCTGTTCGATACGGGCTCGGCCGTCAGCGCCACCTCCGCCTGCGAGCGCATGATCGCCGCCTGTTCGACCAGCATGACGGTGTTCGGCCATCAGGTTCAGGGCGGCGCGTCGGCCGGCTTGGTCGTCATCGGCGGCGGTGGCGATAAAGACCCCGTGGAGGTGCTGCGCCGCGCGGATCTGGCGCTGTACGATGCAAAGCGCGCGGGAAAGGGTATGGCCCGGCTGTTCGACGACAGCATGGACGAGGGCGTTCGCTTCCGCCGCGAGATCGAGGGCCGGCTGGGCCAGGCCATCCGGGGGCGCGAGCTGAGCCTCGCATACCAGCCGATCGTGACGCGCGACACGCTGGACATTGTCGGCTTTGAGGCGCTGACCCGCTGGGACGGCGGGGAGTTCGGTGCGATCAGTCCTTCGATCTTCATGTCCGTGGCGGAGGAAACGGACATGATCCACGAACTGGGCGAGTGGGTGCTGGGGACCGCGCTGGCCGAGCTGGCGACATGGCCTGGCCACTATGTCTCGGTCAATTTCAGCCGTCGTCAGTTCCACCGGCCAGGCCTGGTCGATCATCTCCGGCAGGCTGTGGAGCGCGCCGGCGTCCCGCCTGCACGCCTGCAGATCGAAATTACCGAAGCGGCCATCTTCGACGACGCCATCCAGGCAACCGAAACGCTTTCACGGCTCAAGGCGCTCGGTTTCCGCATCGCGCTGGACGATTTTGGTACGGGCTATTCCAGCCTCCACAACATCCGTACCTTCGCGCTGGACAGCCTGAAGATCGACAGGAGCTTCATTGACGGCATGGGACGGGAGCGGGAAGCGGCCGCGATCGTCCATTCGATTATCCATCTCGGACGGGCGCTGGGGCTGGGCGTTATCGCGGAAGGGGTGGAAAGCGAGGCGCAGGTTCAGGCGCTGCGTATCGCCGGCGCCAGTCACCTCCAGGGGTTTTTCTTCTCACCCCCCGTCAGCGCGGATCGCGCGCGTGAGATGGCGGGACGGCCGGCGCCTTATGACAGCGACGCCGCCGACGACACCGCCACCCGGATACGCTGATCAGGTTGGCGACGCCCGGCGCCGCGCAGGCCGGCACCCAGGCCGGCCGGGCTATTTCTTCACCAGCCCGATCTCGACCAGCCGCTGGTGCAGGTAATCGTGCGCGGTGATCGGGGACGGGTAGC
>CAKTFL010000074.1 GCA_934555855.1 uncultured Sphingomonas sp.
GCACCAATACCGGGCGCAGCGCCGGGGAAACCGCGACGGTCGCGGCTGCGGGCGGCGACACGGTCGATCCAGGCGTCCGCTCCACCGTGGGCGATCCGGGCACCACCGTCGTGGACAAGGGCACCACGACCCGCGACATCGTCGCCGCGCCCGAGGGTGACGGCCAGGACGCGCGCGCCGCGGCGCAGTAAGCCGTTCGCCTGCCGTTCGGCTGAGCCTGTCGAAGTCCGTCCCTGCGCAAGGCGGGCTCCCTTCGACAGGCCCGGCGCCCACGGTGAGATGGCTATCTTGCGGCCCGAAACCGCACCAGCCCGGCATCGAGGTCGGCGATCAGGTCGTCCGGATCCTCCAGCCCGATCTGGAGGCGGACCACCGGGCCGGCGTCGTCACGGCGGGTGGCGGTGCGATAGCGGGCGGGGTCGATCGGCAGCGCCAGGCTTTCGAAGCCGCCCCAGCTGTAGCCGATGCCGAAATGGGCGAGCCCGTCGATCAGCGCGGCGCGAGCCGCATCGTCGCCGCCGTCCAGAACAAAGGCGAACAGGCCCGATGCCCCGCTGAAATCGCGAAGAAACGTCTCGTGGCCGGGGCAGGAGGGCAGCGCCGGGTGCAGCACCCGCGCCACTCCCGGTTGCTCGGCCAGCCAGCGAGCGATGCGGAGCGCGCTGTCACCATGCTGCTTCAGTCGGATCGCCAGCGTCCTCAGGCCGCGGCTGCCCAGCCAGGCGTCGTCGGGGCTGACGATCTGACCGAGCTGAAAGCTGGTGTCGCGCAGGGCTGCGAACCGGCCAGGGGCGGCGGTGACCGATCCCAGCATGACGTCCGAATGGCCGACAATGTACTTGGTCGCGGCCAGCACCGTCAGGTCGACGCCATGCGCGATCGCGGGAAACAGCAGGGGAGTCGCCCAGGTATTGTCCAGGATCGTGGCGATGCCGCGCGCGCGCGCCACGGCCGTGATCGCGGGCACGTCCTGCACCTCGAAGGTGAGGCTGCCCGGACTTTCCAGCATGATCGCGCGAGTGCGCTTGCCGATCAGGTCGGCGATGCCGGCGCCGATCAGCGGGTCGTAGAAGCGGGTGACTATGCCGAAGCGCTTCAGCAGCGTGTTCGCCAGCATACGTGTGGGGTCATAGGCGCTGTCGACGCAGAGCAGCTCGTCGCCCGGCGACAGCACGGACAGCAGGGCGGCCGAGAGGGCGGCGACGCCGGAGGGGTAGAGGAAGGTGCCTTCCGCACCCGGCTCCAGCTCGGTCAGCGCGTCCGCGAGCGACCATTGCGTCGGCGTACCGCGCCGGCCGTAGAACAGGCGATGATGCGTGTCCCGCCCGGCTGCCGCGCGCAGCTCCGCGACCGAATCGTAGAGGATGGTCGAGGCGCGCCACACCGGCGCGCTGACGATGCCGGCGGTCCATTCGGGGCGGCGGCCCGCCTGGGTGACGCGGGTGGCGGGGCGGATCGGCTGGTCGGGGTCGTCGTTCATCCATCCGCCATAGCGACGGTGTGTAAGAGAAAGAAGACGAGGCTTGGACCGGCTCAGCCCGAACGGCGATGAAGTCAGCCAGTGGCCTTCGGCGTGTCCGGACGCGATCCCCATTCCGACCAGCTGCCGTCGTAGATCGGCATCTCACGCCCGAGCAGGTGCGCGCCGAATGCCAGCACGGCAGCGGTGATGCCGGAGCCGCAGGTCGCGACAACCGGGCGGTCGAGATCGACGCCGGCCTCTGCGAACGCCGCGCGCAACGCGTCGCCGCGCTTCCACGTCCCGTCCGGGTTGAACAGGCGGCCCTGAGGCAGGTTGACCGAACCCGGTATGTGCCCGGCGGCGGCGTCGGGCCGCGGATCGGGTTCCGCGCCGGAAAAGCGCGCGGCAGAGCGGGCGTCGACGATCTGCTCCGCGCCGCTGTCCAGATTGGCGCGCATCTGATCGAGCGAGCGTACCGCACCCGCGTCGAACGAGGGGGCGAACGACCGAGCGGTCGCCTGCTCGCCGCCCGAGCAGGTCTCTCGCCCTTCCGCCACCCACTTCGCCAGCCCGCCGTCGAGAATCGCGACCTGCCGCGCGCCGAACAGTCGCAGCATCCACCAGGCACGCGCGGCGGTGTGGTGGGGCGAGTTGTCGTAGAGGACGATCCGCCTGTCCTCGCCCACTCCCATCGCTTCCATGCGGCGAGCGAAGGTGGCGGGGTCCGGCAGCATCATCGGCAGGTCGCTATCGGTGTCGCGCAGTGTGCCCAGGTCCATGAAAAGCGCGCCGGAAACATGCGCGGCGTCATGCTCGGCGGCGGCATCGCGCGGCGGCTCGCCGGGGAAGTTTGCGAAATAGGTCGCATCGAGGAGAACGGTGTCGCCCGTTCCCATCTCCTCCGCCAACCATCGGGTATCGACCAGCGCTTCCATGTTTCTGCTCCTTCCGACCCTCAATAGCCTCCGCCGCCTTCCGCATCGAGAGCGGCGAGAAAGGCGGCCGCCTGGGCGCGGGTCGCGGCGCGGGCCTCCTCCGACTGCCTGTCCCATGTGCGATAAGGCATGGCGAGCCGGCGATTGTCGCCCAGCTTGCCGCGATGACGCGCCAGGAAATCCCAATAGAGCGCGTTGAACGGGCAGGCATCCTCGCCGACCCGCGCGGTCACGTCGTAGCGGCACTGGCGGCAGTAATCCGACATGCGGTTGATGTATGCGCCCGAGGACACATACGGTTTCGACCCCAGCAGCCCGCCATCGCCGAACTGGCTCATGCCCAGCGTATTGGGCAGCTCCACCCACTCATACGCATCGAGATAGACCTCCAGATACCAGAGGTGCACCTGTTTCGGGTCGGCCCCGATCAGCAGGGCGAAGTTGCCCGTCACCATCAACCGCTGAATGTGATGGGCATGGGCCGTGGCGAGCGTCTGGCCGATCGCCTCCGCCAGGCAGTGCATGTCGGTCTCGCCGGTCCAGTACCAGCCGGGCAGGGGGCGGTGGTGGCCCAGGAAGTTGCGGTCGACATAATCCGGCCCCTCGCGCCAGTAGATGCCACGCATATACTCGCGCCAGCCGAGGATCTGGCGGACATAGCCCTCGACTGAATTGAGCGGCGCGCGGCCGGCGCGATACTCCGCCTCCGCCCGGCGACACAGGTCGAGCGGGTCGAGCAGCCCGGAATTGATGTAGGGCGACAGGATCGAGTGCCACAGGAAGCGCTCGCCGGTCAGCATGGCATCCTCGTAATCGCCGAACTGGGGCAGAGCATTGGCCATGAAGTGCGCCGCCTGGCGCTCGGCATCCCCGGCAGTCACGGCATAGTCGAATTGCGAAAGGCTGCCGGGATTGTCGGCGAAGCGGCGCTCCACCAGCGCGATCACGTCCCGCGTGATCGCGTCGGGCGGAAAGGAAAGGGGGCGCGGCATCAGCAGGTCGCGCTCGGCGGGCTTGCGGTTCTCCTTGTCGAAGTTCCATCGCCCGCCCGCCGGCCTGCTCATGTCCATCAACAGGCCGGTCCTCGCCCGCATCTCCCGGTAGAAGAACTCCATGGTCAGCGCTGCACGCTGGTCGGCCCAGTCGGCGAACTCGGCATGGCTGGCGATGAAACGGGTGTCGGGGCGGATCGCGACGGGGATGCCGAACATCGTCTGCCAGCTGTCGAGCATGGCGGCGACGCGCCACTCGCCCGCCTCGGTGACGGTGATCCGGTCGGGCTGGTGGCGGGCGATGGCGCGCGCGACCTCGCCGGTGAAGCTGCCCATATTGTCCGGATCGTCCAGTCGGACGTAATCGACCCGCCACCCCGCCCCGGCCAGCGCTTCCGCATGGTGGCGCATCGCGGACAGGATATAGGCGAGCTTGGTCTTGTGGTGGCGGACATAGGTCGTTTCGTCGGCGACCTCCATCATCAGCACGACCGTGTCCGCCGGGTCCGCGCCCTCCAGCGAAGACAGGGAGGGCGACAGCTGGTCACCGAGCACCGGAACGAGAGTCGTCATGGCCCGATCCTATCGGACCCGGTGCGGAATGTCCGACCCCGAAAAGACGATCGGGCGACATGTAAACCGATGATGGCAACGCTCGGGCAGCCGCAGGCTATGGCGTCGGCGTGCCGCGCTTCTTCTTCCACCTCCAGAACGAACGGCGCGTCGTCGACGAGGACGGGCAGGATTATCCGGATCTCGACACCGCCCGCCTTTATGCAAGGGAGACAATCCGCGCGCTCGCCTGTTTCGACGTGCAGCAGGGCTATCTCAGGGCCGGCGACCGCTTCGACATCGCCGACGAGAACGGCCGCGTGGTGGCGACCGTCGGGTTCGATGATGCGATAACCGTTCTGCCGTGACCGCGCGGCGCGGCCGTTGCGTCCGCGCCGGTTCGGCCTACATGCGTTGTAATGACACCCGTACATCTCGGCCAGACCAGCCCGCTTCCAGCATCTCCGGAGGAAGCGGTGCTCGACTATGTTCCCAATCCGCGACCGGGGCGCACTTATCTGGTCCGCTTCGCCGCGCCGGAATTCACCAGCCTGTGCCCGGTGACCAGCCAGCCCGACTTCGCCCATCTCGTGATCGACTATGTGCCGGGCGAGACGATCGTCGAATCGAAGTCGTTGAAGCTGTTCCTGGGCAGCTTTCGCAATCACTGCGCCTTTCACGAGGATTGCACGGTCGGCATCGGCGAGCGCCTGTTCGAAGAGATGCAGCCGGCGTGGCTGCGGATCGGCGGCTATTGGTATCCGCGCGGCGGCATTCCGATCGACGTGTTCTGGCAATCGGGCTCGCCACCTGCCGACCTGTGGCTGCCCGATCAGGGCGTCCCGAGCTATCGCGGGCGCGGATGATGCAGTGCAGCGGGGTGGCTGCCGTGGAATAATTGCGGGCCGAGCAGCATGGGCTTGCTGCGGTGCAGCAGGACGTGCAACTTTATCCGGGTCAAGTCGTTGGGACAGTGAACTCCGGTTCGGAGTAGATAGCGAGCAGAGGGTTCAATGACGAAGGTGCTAGGGCACGACATCAATCATCTCGTACTTGTCGGCAACTTCCTGCCGCGCAAGTGCGGCCTGGCGACCTTCACCACCGATTGCTACACTGCGATGCGCGACCGCTTCCCGGATACGCAGGTCGACGTCTATGCGATGGACGACCGGCCTGGCCGCTACGACTATCCCGATGCGGTGACCGGGACGATCCCGCAGAACGAATTGGCGGCCTATATCGCCACCGCGCGTCGGATCGAGGCGAGCGGGGCTCAGGCGATCTGGGTCCAGCACGAATATGGGATTTATGGCGGCCCGGCGGGCGAGCACCTGCTCGCGCTGCTCGATCGTACCACGCTGCCGGTGATCGTGACCCTTCACACCATCCTCGAAAAGCCGAACGCCGATGAGCGGCGGGTGATGGAGGGGTTGCTGCGCCGCGCCGATCGGGTGGTGGTGATGGCCGATCGCGGGCGCGAGATCCTGCGCCGCGTCTACGGCGCCAATGCAAGGCAGATCGTGACCATTCCGCATGGCGTGCCCGACCGGCCGCTGGTCGAGCCCGCCACGCTGAAGGAACAGTTCGGCTGGCAGGGTCGCGAAGTCGTGCTGACCTTCGGCCTGCTTGCGCCGAACAAGGGCATCGAGACGATGATCGAGGCGCTGCCGGCGGTCGCCGCGCGCCATCCGGACATGCTGTATGTCGTGCTGGGCGCGACGCATCCGCATCTGGTCGAGCATGAGGGCGAAGCCTATCGCGACCGGCTGAAGGCTCAGGCCGAGCGGCTGGGCGTCGGCGGCAACATCGACTTTATCGACGAGTTCGTCGAATATGACGCGCTGCTGGATTATCTCCAGGCGGCGGACATCTACGCGACGCCGTACAACAATCCGGCCCAGATCACGAGCGGTACGCTGTCCTATGCCGTCGGCGTGGGCAAGGCGGTGATCTCCACCCCCTATGTCCATGCCACGGAAATCCTGGCCGATGGCCATGGCGTGCTGGTGGACTTCGGCGACAGCGCCGCGTTCGCACGCGAGATCGACAAGCTGTTGTCCAGCGAGCGTGACCGGCGTCGCCTGCAGGAGCGCGCCTATGCCCGCGGACGCACCATGATCTGGTCGCGGCTGGCCGAGGCTACCATGGCGGAGGTGGAGGCGATTGTCGCTGCCCGCCCTAGGCGGCTCGCGACGGGTAGCGCGCCCACCAAGCTGCTGAAGGCAGACTTCGCCGGCGTGGAGCGGATGAGCGACTCCACGGGCATGTATCAGCACGCCATCTATTCGATCCCGGATCGCCGTCACGGTTATTGCATCGACGACAATGCCCGCGCGCTGATGCTGGTGGCGCAGATGGACGGGCTCGATCCGATCACGCGCGATCGGTGGATGACGACGTATGCGTCGTTCGTGCAATATGCCTGGAACCCGGACCAGCGCCGCTATCGCAACTTCATGCGGTTCGATCGCACCTGGTGCGAGGATGTCGGGTCGGAGGACTCAAACGGCCGGACCTTGTGGGCGCTTGGCGTGACTGCGCGCGATGCGGCCGATCAGAAGCACCGCGACTGGGCGACGATGTTCTTCGACGCGACCGGCTCGATCGCGCTGGAACTGGGATCGCTCCGGGCGCAGTCCTTTGCGATGCTGGGCGCCGCGGCAATGCTGGAGGCGAGCCCCGGCCATGCACTGGCCCGCTCGATCCTGGAGCGCTTCCCCGACGAGCAGATGAAGCTGCTCGAAGAGGCGCGCCGCCCCGAATGGCAGTGGTTCGAGATCGTTCTCGCCTATGACAATGCCCGGCTGCCGCAGGCGTTGATCGTCGCCGGCATGGCGCTGGGCCGTGAGGATTATATCCGCACCGGCGTGCAGACGCTGGAATGGATCTGCGATAAGCAGACCTCCCCGGAGGGCCGCTTCCGGGCTGTAGGCCATGAAAGCTTCGGCCGGCCCTATGCCGATCCGCTGCCGTTCGACCAGCAGCCGCTGGAAGCGCAGGCGACGGTGGAGGCGTGCGTGGCGGCTTACAAGGCGACCGGCGACTCGCGCTGGGTGGCGGAGGCGGAGCGCGCCTATGGCTGGTTCCTGGGCGCCAACGATCTCGACCTGCCGCTGGCGACCGCGTCCGATGGCGGCTGTTTCGACGGGCTGACGCCGACCGGGCTTAATCGCAATCAGGGTGCGGAGTCGATTTTGGCGCTGCAACTCGCCAGCTGTGCGATTTCTGGGCTTTCAAAGATGGTGGCAGGCGTGGCAGGAACCGCGCGCGCCGTTGCGTAGCCTCGCTCGACACGTCGCAGATCAACGGCGCTAAGCGAGGCAAGAC
Organism: uncultured Sphingomonas sp.; assembly: GCA_934555855.1. The sequence continues at coordinate 7,269 of CAKTFL010000074.1, forward strand.
TCTACGCGATGGACCTGTTCAACCACCGCTTGCGGCTGCACGCCGACCCGTCGCGCGTCGTCGTCCGCCCCTTCCACATTGCCAGTGCACCCAATGGCCAGACGCCCAGCCGCACCGAGCGGCTGGTGTCGGAGGTGCTGAAGATGTCGGTCGAGGAGGCCCGCGAGGAGCTCGAAGCCGTCCTCAAGGACTTCGAGGCGCGGCACTGGCAAACACGCCGCGTGTTCATGACCCGCTATGCGGAGGTCGAGGATCAGCTAGGGCTCGACGGCAGCACGATCGACAATGAGAAAAGGCAGCTGATCGGCGCCTATTTCTGCCACGAATACAGCTATGCCGCCGCGGCGTTGATGAATCCCAGCGCGGTGCCGCATTTCGACCAGTCTGGGATGCCTGAGGGATCGATGCGATTCCTGATGTCGATGCGCGCGGTCGGAGAGGGGCATATCAGCTCCGTTGCGTTCCGCGAGGGGATCATCACCGACCAGAACCAGCTGAAGCTGGCGCCAGAGCCGCCCTTCGCCACCGCGACGGACGTGCAGCACCGTCCGGAGGAGGGCTTTCTAGAGGGGGCGGTCACGGTTCACCGCAATCGCGACTCCACCCTGTCGGGCACCGTGATCTTTCCGATCACCGTGGCGCAGTCCAAGGGGCTGGAGGACATGCGTATCGTGCAGTTCACGCACGATGACGGCAATGTCGAGTGGATCGGGACCTATACGGCCTATAACGGATCGGCCATCCAGTCGGAATTGATGCGGACCCGCGACTTCCGGGCGTTCGATCTGGTGCCGATGACCGGCCCTGCCGCGCGCAACAAGGGCATGGCGCTGTTCCCGCGCAAGGTCGCGGGCCAGTATATGATGATCGGCCGGCAAGACGGCGAGAACCTGTTCCTGCTCAAGTCCGACACGCTGGAGCATTGGGAAGAGGGCGAAAAGATCCTGACGCCTTTCTACCCGTGGGAGCTGGTGCAGATCGGCAATTGCGGACCGCCCATCGAGATCGACGAAGGCTGGCTGCTGCTGACCCACGGCGTCGGCGCAATGCGGAAATACTCGATCGGTGCGGCGCTGCTGGACAAGAACGACCCGTCCAAGGTGCTGGGCCGGACGCGAGAGCCGATCCTGGCCGCCAAGGACCAGGATCGCGAAGGGTATGTCCCCAACGTCGTCTATTCCTGCGGCGCCATCCGGCACGATGACGGGCTGTTCCTGCCC
>CAKTFL010000075.1 GCA_934555855.1 uncultured Sphingomonas sp.
GGTTCTGGCTGACCAGCGCCGGTGAATGGGCGCCTGTCGCGGCGTCGGCGAACAGCAGCGACACGTCGCGCGCGCGCACGTCACGGCCATCGATGCGATAGGCGGAGCCGGCACCGCGCTCGATCCGGCGCACCACCTCCGTTTCCTCCGCCCCTTCCGGCCCGACGATCTCCGCCAGGATCGACACCTCGGCGAAGTCGCGCGGCGGGCGGGTGGCGGTGCCGGCGAAAATGACGTCGTCCATGCCCGCGCCACGCATGGACTTGGGGCTGTTCTCCCCCATCGTCCAGCGCAACGCTTCGAGCAGGTTGGACTTGCCACAGCCATTGGGGCCGACGACCCCGGTCAACCCCGGCTCGATCCGAAGGTCGGCGGGGTCGACGAAGCTCTTGAAGCCTGCGAGCCTTAGGCGCTTGATCCGCATGATCGGCGGCGCCCGGCCCCTGGCGTCGTTGTCAGGCGCCTGCGGCCTTGAGCGCCTTCTCGACCTCGTCCCACGATCCGCCTTCAAGCTTGTTGCCGTTGACGAACAGGGTGGGGGTGGAGCTGACGGTGCCGTCGGCGGTCTTGTCCTGGGTCTGCTTGGTCAGGGCATCGACCTGCTTCATGTCGGCGAGGCACTGGCGGGCCTTCGCCTCGGGCAGGCCACGCTGCTTCATGAAGTCGATCAGGCCCATCTGCTGCGCCATGGCGGGGATCGCCTGGGCCGGGGACAGGTTCTGGATGGACCGCATGAAATCGGGGGTCAGCTTGTCCACGATGCCGGGCTGCGCCTGATATTGCTGTTCCATGACCGGGAAGAAGGCGGCCTCCGGTACGCAGCGGCCGAGCAGCGCGGGCGGCAGGTCGGGCGCGCCGTGAACCAGGAACTCGCGGAACTCGAACGACACCTTGCCGGTGCTGACGTAGTTCTGGGTCAGGGGTTGATAGGCCGCGGTCGTGAACGCGCGGCAGGCCGGGCACAGGCGCGAGCCATATTCGACCAGCTTGATCGGCGCATCCGGGTTGCCCATCCGATACCCCTCGGCGGTCTTGGCTACCACGTCGGTCCAGCTCTGCCCGGCAGGCGCGGCCTTGCCGACGACCGGGGCGGCGGGGGCGGATGAATTGCCCTCCTCGCCGCCCGAACATCCGGAAAGTGCAAGGGCGAGGACGCCGAGAAACAGAAGGGGCTTCATGTCGTTACTCCGAGGGATCACTTGGCGCCCGCGGCGGCAAGCGCCGGCTGGAGCGCGGCCCAGCTGGCGCCGGACACCAGCTTGCCGTTGATGAGAAAGGCGGGCGTGCCAGCGACGCCGGCCGGGGTCGCCGCAGTGATGGCGAGGATGCGGTCCGTCTCCGCCTGATCGGCGAAACAGGCGTCCAGTTGGGCATCGGTCAGCCCGGCCGCCTTGCCGATCGCGGTCAGGCCGGCGCCGTCCGCCTCGGCGCGCACTCTTGCCGGGGCCGGATACATGCGAAGCCGCGCGGCATTCGCCTGGCTCCACTCCATCGCACGAGGCAGCCAGTTGCGCTGGTCGGCGAAGATGCTCGCGCTGGTCGGAAAGAAACCGCGCGCGCCGGTGCAGCGTGCCACGACCGCCGCGGCCAGGTCGGACGCGTCGCGGATCAGGTGGCGATATTCCAGGCTGACCTTGCCCGACCGGATCAGCCGCTCCTTCAGCACGGGCGTCGATTCGGCCGAAAAGGCCGCGCAGTGCGGGCAGGTATAGCTGCCATATTCGATCAGCTTCACCGGCGCCGCCGGATTTCCGAGCAGGAAGGTGCCGCTCGGCAGGCGTGTCGCCACGCTCGACCAGTCACGGGCCGGTGCGGCGGCGACGAGAAAGGGAAGGCAGAGCAACGCGAGCAGGAAGCGCATGGCCGTCAGCTGATCCTTGGCAGGCGCGGCGGGCCGGCGACGACCCCCGCGGCAAGCGATTCGAGTACCGCCCGAAGCTCCGGGTCGGCGATGGTCTTCAATCCCTCGCCGATCTCGGCCGGGACGGGCTTGAGCGACGGTGGCGCGCGGCGCGGCGCGGCCGCGGTGGCGATGTCGCCCTGACGGATGGCCAGCCTGGCCACGGCGCAATAACCGAAGAAGCGATTCACCCGCTCGATGATCTCGGGCGCGATGTGCTGCATCATCGGCGCGTGGGCGCCGCGGACCACCAGGGTCAGCGTGCCGTCCTGCTTCTTTCCCTGCGGAAAGCGGATCGATTCGGGTTGGCTGGCTACCGCCAGCCGCGCGCCGACGATCTCCGCCCAGCGGCTGACGATGGCGGATTGGACGAAACCGAAGCGCTTGAACGCCGCGCCGCCGACCGCGGGCAGCAGTTCGGATACGGCGCGGGAGCGGTTCTGCCGGGCGGGCGGTTCTTCGGGGGCGCGGACGCGCTTGCTCATGTCGTCCGCCATGCCATAGCGCGCCTGTGGTCGCCAAGCGCTTCTCTATCTCTGACGCGCTTCTTGGCTGGTACGATCGCCATCGCCGCGAATTGCCCTGGCGCGCCAGGCCGGGCGAGACGCCCGATCCGTATCGCGTCTGGCTGTCGGAGGTGATGCTTCAGCAGACCACGGTGGCAACCGTCCGCCCGCGATTCGAGGCATGGGTGGCGCGCTGGCCCGATTTCGCGAGCCTCGCCGCGGCGAGCGAGGCGGAGGTGATGGCCGCCTGGGCGGGCCTCGGCTACTACGCCCGCGCCCGCAATCTGGTCGCTGCGGCCAAGGCGGTGGTGGCCGACCATCACGGCGCCTTTCCCGGGACGGAGGCGGAACTGCGCCGGTTGCCGGGCCTCGGCGCCTATACCGCCGCCGCGGTCGCTGCGATCGCGTTCGGCGAGCGCGCGGTGGTGGTCGATGCCAATGTCGAGCGGGTGGTAGCGCGGTTGTTCGCGATCGCTACTCCCCTGCCGGCCGCGCGCCCCGCGATCCGGGCGGCGGCGGACACGATCACGCCCGACGCCGGGGCGGGCGATTTCGCGCAAGCGATGATGGATCTGGGCTCGGCCGTGTGCACGCCGAAGCGGCCGCGATGCCTGCTCTGCCCGCTTTCGCCCGCCTGCCGCGCGCTTGCCGCCGGCACGCCGGAGGCGTTTCCCGTCAAGCCGGCCAAGAAGGCGCGTCCGCAGCGCTACGGCACCGTGTTCTGGCTGGCGCGCGAGAGCGAGGTCTGGCTCGTCCGCCGCCCCGACAAGGGACTGCTCGGCGGGATGCGCGCCCTGCCGACCGGGCCGTGGGACGACACGCCGCCGGGGCTGGAGGATGCGCCGGCGAAAACCGGATGGCGGCTGCTGAACCGGACGGTGTCGCACGGGTTTACGCACTTCACGCTGGAGCTGGCGCTCGCAAAGGCCGATGCGGCGGGGCATCTCCCCAACGGGCCGGGCGAGTGGTGGCCGGTAAGGGAACTGGCGGCGGCGGGGCTGCCGACGGTATTCGCGCGAGCGGCGGACGCGATGATGGAGGATGGCGAGTGAGGCAGGCACAGGTGGTCAGGACGGCATCGATTCTGCTGGCGGCGTCGCTGCTGGCCGGGCAGGCGCAGCCCCAGGCGCAGCGCGCGTCCCAATCGCAACCCCGCCCCGCAGCCGCCGCTTCGCTGCCCGGCACCCAGGCGCTGTTCGACGGCTATGTTCGCGACGGCAAGATGCCGGGCATCGTCGGCGCGTTCGGCCTTGGCGATCGGCCGACCCTGTTCGTCAGCACCGGCCGGATCGCTGAGGAGCCCGGCGCGGCGGCCGCCGGCCCCGACTCGCTCTGGCGTGTCTATTCCATGACCAAGCCGGTCACGGCGATGGCGGCGATGATCCTGATCCAGGACGGCCGGATGCGGCTCGACCAGCCGGTCAGCGACTTCATTCCGGCGTTCCGCACGATGCGGGTGCAGCTCAATCCCGACACGCTGGACAGCCGTCCCGCCCGGCGGCCGATCACGATCCGCAACCTGCTGACCCATACGGCGGGCCTTGGCTACAACATCGTCACCAAGGGGCCGCTGCTGAAGGAATATGAGCGGCTCGGCATCTTGCCGGCGGCGGTCAATGCCGAGCTGGAACCACGGATGCGCCGCGCCCGGCCGGCCACGCTGCAGGAGTTCGCGAACCGCGTCGCCACCCTGCCGCTGATCGCCGATCCGGGGACGAAGTGGAGCTATTCGATCGGGCTCGACGTCATGGGCGCGGTGATCGAAAAGGCGAGCGGGATGCCGTTTGACCAGTTCGTCCATGCCCGCATCCTGGCGCCGCTCGGCATGACATCCACCTATTGGACGGTTCCGGCCGGCGAGGCGAGGCGGCTGGCGACCAACTACACCTTTGTCGGCGACCACCTGGTGCCGGTTGATCCGGGCGCGACCTCGGTCTGGCTGCGGCCGCCCAGCTTTCCCTATGGCGGCGCGGGGCTGGTCGCCTCGGCGCGCGATTACGACCGTTTCCTGCACATGCTCCAGGACAATGGCGCGCTGGGCAAGGTCCGCGTGATGAAGCCGGAAACGGTGAACCTGGCACTGTCCAACCTGCTGCCGTCCGGCGTCACCTTTGGCGGGGTCGGTGGTGGGACGGGCGGCACCAACGCTGCAGTGCCGATGGGCTATGCCGCGGGCGGATCGGTGTACCTGGCCGATGGACCGAATGGGGTGCCGTCCAAGGGCACTTACGGCTGGGGCGGCGCGGCGGGCACCATCGCCTTTGTCGACCGCGCCAAGCGCATCAGGGGCACGATCATGGTCAACTACTTCCCCGCCGACAGGTGGCCGGTCAGGGCCCAGGCCCTCGCGACGCTGGGCAGGGACATTGCCGGGCTGGCCGGCCGGTGATCATACCGGGCTTCACTGGCGGCACGCTCGATCGCGCCGACGCGCTGCGACACGATGCGGCCGGGTTGGCGGCGGCGGCGGCCGACCCGACCGCGCGGCTGCTGCGGCTCGACGGGCTGATGCCGGGCGCGGATGCGGAGGGGGCGCTCGGTTGGACGGGCGTCGAGGGCGTGCCCGCGGAGCGGCTGGCGCTGCTCGGGCTGGATGCGGGGCGGCCCCGTTTCGTCGCGCTGCCGGGCGCGGGTGCGGGCGTGGACCCCGGCCCCGCGATGCGAAGCCCCGAGCTGATGGCGGCGCTCGATGCACTCGCGCCGGGCGAGGCGGCGACCTATGCCGCCGCGCGCAGCCTGGTACTGTGGCACGCGCGGCACGGCCATTGCGCGGTGTGCGGCCACGCCACCAGCCCGTTCCGCGCCGGCTGGGGCCGCGCCTGCTCCCATTGCGCTGCCGAGCATTTCCCGCGCACCGATCCCGTCGTCATCATGATCGCCGAGCATGACGGTCGCGCGCTGCTCGGCCGTCAGCCGAGTTGGCCGGCCGGCCGCTACTCGGCCCTCGCCGGCTTCCTGGAACCGGGCGAGTCCATCGAGGAGGCGGTCGCCCGTGAGGTTTTTGAGGAATCGGGCGTCCGCGTCGGCAACGTCCGCTATGTCGCCAGCCAGCCTTGGCCCTTTCCGTCGCAGCTGATGATCGCCTGCATCGCGGAAGCGGAGGACGACGCGATCACCCTTGACGCCAACGAGCTGGAGGACGGCATCTGGGTGCCCCGCGCACTCGTCCGCGCGGTTCTGGCGGGCGGGGAGGGGCCGTTCCTGCCGCCGCCGCGCTATGCCATCGCCCGGACCCTGCTGGAGGTGTGGGCGGGCCTGGACTGACCGCAAAGGGCGCGCGCCACGCTCCCGCCCCCGACCCCGTTCCCGTCCATGGTGATTCGTCCATGACGATCCTCCCACTGCCAATGCATCCGGTCCGGACGTATCCCGCTGATCGCGGCGCCCGAGCGGCCGGCGCGTCGGCAGGGGCCAGCAGGGCCCGGACAAGGTCGCGATCGCGAAAAGCTCAGGATCGCCGCAGCTCGATCGCGCAGCATTGCAAGCCGTGAGCAGGTCGCTGCGCCCTGCGCGGCGCAGCAGGCCATGACGCATGAAGAGGCGGTGACCTTCGCCCAATGGCAGGAACGCGTGCAGCACGAACTGAACAAGCACTTGCGCTACCCGCGCTTCATGGGAGGGCAGGATGCCGCAACCGGGATCGTGCGCGTGAAGTTCAACTGCAGCGAGTCCGGCCACCCGGACAAGGTCGCGATCGCGAAAAGCTCAGGATCGCCGCAGCTCGATCGCGCAGCATTGCAAGCCGTGAGCAGGATCTCGACGCTGCATCCGCTGCCCAGCGATTTTGCGCACGGGCAGGCGTATCAGGCGATGGTGATGTTCGATGCCTATGCGAAATACGGCTATGACGACCGCTTTAAGAAGATGTCGGATGAAGCGGACAAGATGAACGTGCGCTTCGTGCATCCGCAGGTCGCGTCGGCCGGCATCGCCCGCGCGGCGGGCAGTCGCTGAGCTATTCGCCCTTGTCCCTGCCTGTTTCGAGCAGGCCCAGGCTGAACGCCAGCGCGGCCATATGCACCCGATTCGTCGCGCCGATCTTCATCCGGATATGCTCGATATAGGCATCCACCGTCTTGGGCGTGATGCGGAGTTGCGCCGCGATATGTTTCGACGACAGGCCCGCGCTGACCATTCGCAGCACTTCCATCTCCCGGCCGGTAAGATGAACGCTGGAATGTCGACTTTCCCGGTTCATGGTCCACGGTTGCACAGCATCGTCCGCAGGGGGTGTCTTACACCACCATGACACATGGGCCTGAGCCCGGCAACCTGTTTGGAAGTTGAACGGGAAGATTGTGTCTGTCGTAAGGGATGATACGGCAATGATCAGGGCGTTGCTTGGGACTGCGGCAATATCCTGCAAGTACTGATGGTAGGAACATCAGGTCGTCTCAAGGCTCGATCAACAATCGGAATTGTGCTGATCGGATAGCCTTCATGTCAAACTGTGGGCGTTTGCTGCTTACTCGCGTGGGCGAGCCTGGCGGTAGGTGCCGAGTACACGGACCCATTTGGAATGAAAGCCCAGTTCTTCCAGCGCGCGGTCGAAGCCGGGATCGCCTGGCCGGCCGTCCACATCGGCGTAGAACTCGGTCGCGGCAAAGCTGCCGCCATGCTGGTAGCTCTCCAGCTTCGTCATGTTGACGCCGTTGGTCGCGAAGCCGCCCATCGCCTTGTACAGTGCCGCGGGCACGTTCTTCACCGCGAAGATCAGCGTGGTCATCCACGAACCCTCGCCGACTGGCGGGCGGCTACCGCGGGCGAGCACCACGAACCGGGTCGTGTTGTGCGCGGCGTCGGCAATATCGCTGGCTAGCAGGTCGAGCCCGTAGATCGCTGCCGCACCCGGCGGCGCGAGGGCCGCGACGTGCGGATCGCCGCCCTCCGCGACCAGCGCTGCCGCGCCGGCCGTGTCCGTGTAGTTGACCGGCTGGATTTCGTGCGCGCGAAGCCAGTGGCGGCACTGGCCCAGCGCCTGGGGATGGCTGACCGCCTCGCGCACCGCGTCGATTGGCCCCGTGCCCATCAGCGCGTAGCGGATGGGCAGGAAGTGTTCGCCGGTGATGACCAGCCCCGATTCCGGCAGCAGGAAATGGATGTCGGCGACCCTGCCGTGCAGCGAATTCTCGATAGGGATCATCGCGCAATCGGCGCGGCCGTCCTTCACCGCCTCGATCGCGTCGGCGAAGTCGTAGCAGGGCAGAGGCAGCCCGTCCGGAAACGCCTCCAGCGTCGCGACATGGCTGTTGGCGCCCGGCGCTCCCTGAAAGGCGATGGTCCGCTCCGGCGCGGCGGCGGCGGCCTGCGTCATGGCGGCGACCAGGGGGCGGGCGGGCGCGGGATACTGATCCATGGATGCGCGCGGGTAACGGGGCGGGGATCGTCCGGCAAGGGCGGCTTGCGATGGTTCGGCGGCTTTCCTATGCTTCACTGGGATCAGGGGATCGAAGGATAGTCATGGACGGTCGGAACAACACGATCGCGGGCTGGGTGTTGGCGGCTTGCGGCGCGGCGCTGGGTCTCTCGATCGCCGGTGGGATGATCTTTCACGGGGGCCGGCCGGACAAGATGGGCTATGCCATCGAGGGTGTTGAGGAGGGCGGCGGCACCAGCGGCGCGGCGGAGGTCGCGATCGCCAGCCTGCTGCCCGGCGCGGACCCGGCCAAGGGCGCGGAGGTGTTCAAGAAATGCGCCGCCTGCCACACGGTCAACCAGGGCGGCGCGAACGGCATCGGCCCGAACCTGTACGGCACGCTGGGTGAGCCGGTCGGCCAGGGCAAGGGCGGCTTTGCCTTTTCCGACGCGCTGAAGGGCGTCGGCGGCAACTGGGACTTCGACAAGATGAACGCGTGGCTGACCTCCCCGCGCAAGTTCGCCAACGGCACCAAGATGACCTTTGCGGGGCTTTCCAACCCGCAGGACCGGGCCAACGTGATCGTGTACCTGAACGCGCAAGGGTCCAACCTGCCGCTGCCGGCCGCGCCCGCGGCGGGCGAGGCGGCTCCGGCGGCGACGGACGGCAACGGTGCGGCGGCGATCAATGCGGTCGAGGGTGACG
>CAKTFL010000076.1 GCA_934555855.1 uncultured Sphingomonas sp.
GTCCGGGACCAGGTCAAAGGCGCGGTGCAAGGTCAGCGAGAGCGGCCGGCCCCGTTCCGCGCCCAATTCATGCGCGTGGCCGATCCAGGCGGCCAGCACATTGACGTCCAACTGCCGATCGGGTCCGCTTGCCCCGATCACTACGCCCGCCAGTCCGGCCTCGGCAGCAAGGCGGATATCGTCAGCGACCAGCGCCTGTTCGGCCGGACTGTAGCTGAAATCGCCTTCGCGCGGGCGGGCGAGCAGGTGGACGGGCAGGGGCTGGCGCAAGGCCGCGCTGACCAGCGACGCCGCCGGGGTCAGCCCGCCGATGGCGAGGGCGGCGCACAGCTCGATCCGATCGGCGCCGCCGCTGACGGCCGCGGCCAGTCCCGCGACAGATTCGACACAGACTTCGAGCAGGGGACGGGAGGGCTCCATCTCAGGCGGCGAACAGCGAGCCCGCCTTGTGCAGCGTGGTGCGTCCGGCCGCGTCCGTCGCGGCATAGGTGAAGCCCGGCAGCAGGCAGAACGCGCCGACCTCCCCCTTCGGCCCGAGCGCCAGGAAGCCGACCTGGACCCCGCGGATTGCGTCGCCACGCAACGCGGCGATGTGACGCACCACCTCCTCGCAGGCGCGCTGCGGTGACAGGCCCGCGCGCATGGAGGCGACCACCCGCGCCGTGCCGGCGACCCGCGTTACCTCCTCGCCGAGCCCGGTGGAAGTCGCTCCGCCGACTCCGCGCTCCACGAACAGGCCGCTTCCGACCTGCGGCGAATCTCCCACCCGGCCGCGCATCTTGAACGCCATGCCCGACGTGGTGCAGGCGCCGGCCATGCGGCCGCCCGCGTCACGCGCCAGGATGCCGATCGTGTCGTGGTCCAGCGCGCCGCCCGGCGTGCGCGATATCCGGTTCTCGACGTTCGCTTCCGGCCGGTAGTCGGCGGTCTTCAGCCAGTCGCGCCAGGATTTTTCCGAGTCGGGCGTCAGCAGCGAGCGCTGCGCGAAGCCTTGGTCACGGGCGAAGCGGGTGGCGCCCTCGCCGACCAGCATGGTGTGCGGCGTCCTGTCCATGACCCGGCGGGCGACCGAAACGGCGTGAACCGTGTTCTCCAGCGCGGCGACCGCGCCGACCTTGCCGGTGTCGTCCATGATGACCGCATCCAGCGTGACATGCCCGTCGCGGTCGGGATAGCCGGCATAGCCGACCGAATGGTTGGTCGGGTCCGCCTCGGGCACCATGCCTCCGGCCTCCACCGCATCGAGCAGCGAACCGCCGGACGTCATCTTTGCGAACGCGGCCTGGTTAGCCGCCGCGCCGAAATCCCACGTCGACAGGATCACCGCGCCGGAGCCCGGCGTGATGGCGAACGCCGCGCGGCCGGGCAGGATGCCGAGGGCGCCCGCGGCGGCGAGGATAGAACGACGGCTGGTCATCTGAAAGGTCATCCCTGCTTACCCGCTATATGACCTTTCAGTCACAATCGAGCTGATTTTCATATAAAGGTACTATTTGGGTATTGACTGGCAAGTCACATTGTTAAAACTTCGCGACGGAACCGTGACGGTAAAAGTCGTGCGGATGATACGAAGGGGAAAGATAATGACCTTGAGCCAATCCGTCTCGTGGATAGCCCTTGGCGGGGCGCTCGCCATGGCGAGCCCGGCCGCCGCGCAGCAGGCCTCCACCAACGGCCAGGACGCGCCAGTCGTGGCGGCCGACCAGACCACGCCGGCCCCCGATGGCCAGGTGCCCGGCCAGGAGGTGCCCAACAGCTCCGCCACCCGCGCCAACGCCATTTCGGGCGTAGCGAACGACACGCAGGGCAGCAACGCGCCCGGCGACGTGGTGGTCACCGGCAGCCGCATCCAGCGGCCCAATATCGCGTCAGCCGCGCCGATCACATCCGTCACGGCACAGGATATCAGGGCGCAGGCGCCGCTCAACGTCGAGGAGGTGCTGAACCGCCTGCCGCAGGTTTCGCCCGACAATCAGCAGACCTATCAGGATTCGGACGGGCGCCAGCGCATCAAGCTTCGCAGCCTTGGCTTCGAGCGTACGCTGGTGCTGATCGACGGCAAGCGGATCGGCACGCAGAACGGCCAGGACACCAACATCATCCCCGTGTCGCTGCTGGAGCGCGTGGACGTCCTGACCGGCGGTGCGTCGTCGGTGTACGGGTCGGACGCGGTGGCTGGCGTCGTCAACTTCATCCTGAAGCCGAATTTCAACGGCGTTCGGATCGACGGCACCTACAATTTCTACAACCACAACAACACGTCCAACGTGGTGACGTCGGCGGCGCGCGACAGCGGCTTTACGCCGCGGCTGGGCCGGGTCAATGACGGTGGCCGCGCCGACCTGACGCTGACCGTCGGCAAGTCGCTGTTCGACGAAAAGCTGAACATCACCGGCTTCGTCAACTATCGCCATGCCGACCTGATCCCGTACGATGCGCGCTCGACCTCTGCGTGCCAGCTGGTGCAGGCGGTCAAGGACGGTCCGCTGTCCTGCTCGCTGTCGACCTATTCGGTCAGCGGCTACATCTCGCCGCGCGCGGGTGCGAACAACAACGCTGCCTATGTCAACGACCCGAACGGGACGCGCAGCTTCGTGCCTTACGGCGTCGGCACCAACAACGCCGCCAACCCCTATGATGGCTATTCCACCCAGCGCCAGGTCAACCGCGTGAACGCCGGCGGCTTCGTGACGCTGAAGCTTGCGCCCGAAGCGGAGATCTACGGTTCCGGGCTGTGGTTCCGGGACAAGTCGACCAACCGCTACCCGACGCGGGTGTTCAGCTACACGAACTTCGGTTCGGACCCTTATCTGGTGAACTGCAACAACCCGTTCCTGTCGATCGGCCAGCGCACGGCGCTGTGCGGAGCGGCCACCACGGGGCTGGTGCCGCTGGATGTGCGATACCGCTTCAGCGGCCTGCCATATCAGGTCGATACCTATCTCAATAAGGGCTTCCGAGCGACCGGCGGTGTTCGCGGCAAGGTCGGCGATGCATGGACCTATGACGTCGGCGGCGTGTACGCGCGCAACCAGCAGAACTGGATGCCTTCCACGCTGCACAGCTTTGTCAACACCAATCGGTCGCTAAACGTCGTCAACGTCAACGGCACGCCTACCTGCGTGTCGGTGGTTGACGGCACCGATCCCAACTGCGTGCCGTTCGACGCCTTTACCGCCGGCAACAACAACCAGGCGCTGGTCGATTACCTGTACCGCGGTGTTGATATCGAGAAGCAGACCACGGTCGGCCTGCTCTACAATGTCCAGGCGAACATCACCGGCGATCTCGGCAAGTACGGGATCACCTCGCCCTTCGCCAATGACGGTGTCGCGATCGCGCTGGGCACGGAGTTCCGCAAGGACCGCCAGTTCTCGGTCGCCAACGCGGCGTTCCGCGCTGACTATGGCGGCACGGACTCGGACCGCAGCCAGCATGTCTGGGAGTCGAACATCGAGGCGCAGGTGCCGCTGGTGCAGGACAAGAGCTTCGTGCACCTGCTCCAGGCCAATCTCGGTGGTCGTCTGTCCAAGTACAGCTCCAACCCGTCTACGTTCACGACGTGGAAGGTGGAGGGGCTCTATGCCCCGGTATCCGACCTCACCCTGCGCGCCTCATTCAACAAGGCGCAACGTGCGCCGACCGTGGTCGAGGCGTTCCAGGCGAGCAACATCAGCTATAGCCGCCAGGGCGGGTCGCAGAACGACTTCTGCGCTCCGACGGTAACCACCAACGCGCAGACTGGTGCGATCACCTATGGTACCCCGATCGCTTCGCGCGAGGTCTGCCGTGCGACCGGCCTATCGGACGCGCTGTACGGCAGCACCACGCTGCTTTGCCCGAACAACCAGTGCACCGTGCGGTCGGGTGGTTTCACCGCCGACCCGGAAACGGCCTACACCCAGACCTATGGCCTGGTCGTGAAGCCGCGCTTCATCCGGGGGCTGACCTTCTCGGTCGACCGCTACCGGATCAAGATCAACAACTCCCTCGGCTATAACGACGACGTCTACTACACCGACGGCTGTCAGCGTTCGAACGGCGATCCGTTCTTCTGCTCGGGCATTGTCCGCGCGGCGAACGGCACACTGTATGCGCCGCTCAACAGCAATGCGACGAGCGGCTTCATCCGGGCCGGCACGACCAACTATTATTTCTCGATCGCGCGTGGCTGGGACTTCCAGGCAAACTACGCACTCGGCCTGGGTCAGGTCGGCCGGCTGGACTTCGACTTCAATGGGTCGCGCACGACCTTCGCCGGCGGGCAGGACTCGCCCGTCCAGCCGCAGCGCAACTGCACCGGCTATTTCGGCAACGGATGCAGTCAGCTGCTGCCGGAATGGGCTCATACGCTGCGGACCACCTACACCACGGTGGACAACGTCTTCAGCGCATCGTTCAACTGGCGCTATGTCGGCTCGCTGACCAACGCCAACAATTCGGGTGACCCGGCGATCGGCGGCACCCCGGACCGGGCGCAGACGACTTTCTACCATATCTCGCCGCAGAGCTATTTCGACCTGGCGCTGACCTTCAGCATTGCCAAGCAGTTCAGCCTGCGCCTGATCGCCAACAACCTGCTCGACAAGAGCCCGCCGATCCTTGCGAACTCGTACAACATCAGCCTGGCGCGTTCGAACACGATTCCCCAGCGCTACGACAGCATGGGTCGGAACATCGCGATCGGCACCACGATCAACTTCTGACGACTATCGGGGAGGGAGCTTCGGCTACCCTCCCTTTTTTCGTTCCGCGGGGGCGCCATGCGCCACGCCTTTGTCCGCTAGACCACTGGCATTGCCACGGGGACTCGGTCGCTCCGACCGAACATGCGGCCAGTCCATGCGCGAGGCGACGCGGGTAGTGGGCGCTTCCGGGGCGGCGACGACCTTTGTCGTGCGATCACTCCCGCTCAGGACCCGGCCACAGCGCCTTCCACTCGGCCGTGGATCATGCGTCGTCAAAGTCCGGCATCGGCCCTGTGGCCGGTACGCAAGCCGCTTCCGATCGACGCCGAGCCGCTAGACTCCGCAGAAGCCTCCCGCGTGCCGCGATGATCTGGCAAGGTCGGTCGGTCAGGCAGCCGGCGCCGCGCACCTCACGCGCCGATCCGTGATTCCTGTCCCATATCTGTGACAAGCAGGTTGTACGCGGCTGTGGGAGATATGGTGCCCAGGGACGGAATCGAACCGCCGACACTGCGATTTTCAGTCGCATGCTCTACCAACTGAGCTACCTGGGCCCTGACCGCGTTGCGATCGGAAGCGGCGCTCTAGTCGGGCTCGTCATGCTTGTCCAGCCCGTCTTGCGCGTGTTCGCGGCCGGGAATGCGATAGTCTTCCGCGAACCAGGCGAGAAGGTCGCGATCCTTGCAGCCCGAAGAGCAGAAAGGGCGCGTCGCGGCGACGGCGGGCTTGCCGCAGGTGGGGCAGCGTTGGTCTGTCATCAATCCTCTCCGCCCTCGTCTGAAGCATCGTATCCTATGCGATAGGCGGTGCCGCTCCAGCGAGAGATGAAGGGCCTGACATTCCAATGGACGGGCGCGCCGGCGCGGCTTGCCAGGATCGCGTCGTTTTGCTCTCGCCCCATGGTGGTCATCACGTCCGTGTTTGCCCGAATGACGATGTCGCCGGGCGGGGGTTCCCGTTCGGCCCGTCGGTAGAGCAGCAACGCCTCGGCAAGCGGCTCGTCGCCCCGGATTAATTCTAGGAGCGACGCACGGGGCCGGGGGGCGACAACCTGCAGAAAGCCCCAGCCGTTTACCGCCGTCCGCTCAAACGGCACCCGCATGGCGGCGTCGAACGCCTCGGCTGCCGCCTTGCGGCCCGCGCGGTCGCCAAGGGTAGGCAGGTCGATGCCGATCGACCCGCCGATGCGGAGCCGGCTGATCGCTTCGGCCGCAGCGCGCGCACCCGCAATAGCCAGCGAAACCGGATCAAGCGTCCCATCGACGTCGATCAGCGTCATGGCCTCGGTCAGTTCGATCAGTAGGCTGCCGCCGGGAAAGGCAACTCTGCCGGTGCGCGCTTCCTCGATGAGTTCGGACCAGCCAGCCTGTTCAAGCAGGTCTGGATCGATTGGCCGGATCCGGCGCAGAGGCACGCATTCGCCGGCGATACGGTCGAGCAGCGCCGGACCGTCACCAATTCTCTCGTCGTCAGAGATGATCGCGGCCTTGGGTCTTTTGTAGCGGCGAGGGCCGAAAATTTCTTCACGCACGATTTCCACCGTGACGCCGCTTCCGGGGCCGATCTGTCTCGGCGGCGTATCGATTACGGCTTCGCGGCCACCCTCCAGCTTTACGACAATGCTGTGACGGCCGACCAGGCTCGCCCCAAAGCGCGCTCGAGTTGTTGTTCCGACACGTGGCCCGGAGAAGGGGCGCTCGATCTCCGCGCGGATGATCCGCCCGTCCTCAATCAGGGCAGCCCGGGTCTCACCGATGCCATCTTCCCATACCCACTCAGCCATTGTCGGCACGCTCAGGCGAGCGACAGCCCGGCCGCCTTCAGCAGCGCGCGGGTTTCGAGCAGCGGCAGGCCGACCACGCCGGAATATGATCCGGCAAGGCGACGGACCCACGCCTCAGCGCGGCCCTGGATGGCATAGCCGCCGGCCTTGCCCATGCCCTCGCCGCACCGGACGTAATCGTCGATCTCAGCGGAAGAGAGCGGGCGGAACGCGACGGTCGTGTCCGACAGCCGGTGACGGACACGACCGTCGCGGGTGACCACTGCCACCGCCGACAGGCAATGGTGACGGCGACCGGACAACAAAGCCAACATCCGGCGCAGGTCGGCCTCATCCTCCGGCTTGCCGAGGATACGACTGCCGACCGCGATCGTGGTGTCGCCCGCCAGCACCACCTCGTCGGGCGCGCGCTCCACGGCCGCCGCCTTGGCGAGCGCAATGCGGATGACGTAATCGCGCGGAGGCTCCGCCTTGAGCGGAGCCTCGTCGATATCAGGTGCGGCGATGCGATCCGGCGACAGGCCAAGGCGCCCCAGCAACTCGCGCCGGCGCGGCGATGTGGAAGCGAGGATGAGCCTGGTCGGGGGAGCCGTCACGGGCGGGTCGCCCGCGAAAATCAGGACGGTCCGGGGCCGCCGCGGCCCGGCATGAAGCGGTAGGTGATCCGCCCCTTCGTCAGGTCATAGGGCGTCAGCTCGACCAGCACCTCGTCCCCGACCAGGACGCGGATGCGGTTCTTACGCATCTTGCCGGCGGTGTGGCCGAGAATTTCATGATCGTTCTCCAGCCGGACGCGGAACATCGCGTTGGGCAGAAGCTCGACCACCTGGCCGCGCATTTCGAGCAGTTCTTCCTTGGGCAAACGGATTCCTCGGGCAAAAACAAGTCCGGCGGCTCTTAGCGCGCGACGGATGGAAAGGGAAGTTTGCAGGGCCGGCGCATGGCCGTGTTCCCAGACAGGAAAATGGGGGGTGGGGTTCGCGCCGGCAAGGGGCGGCGAGGGGAGTCGCGGTCAGGCGGCGAGGGCGAGTTGGTTGCGGCCGGCGTGTTTGGCCCGGTATAGTGCCCGGTCGGCTGCCGCGAGCGTCTGCTCGGCCCCCATTGCCAGCGGCGCCACACCGCCGCTGACCGTGACGCGGATGGCCTGTCCCTCACACCGGGTCACCGCGGAGGAGAAGGCCTGGCGCAGCCGGTCGCATACCAGCTCTGCCTGATCGATGCCGATGTCCGGTAACAGGACGGCGAATTCCTCTCCCCCGATCCGCGCGACCTCATCGTCGCCGCGAACGGATCGCCGGGCGACCTCCGCAAAGGTCCTCAGCACCTGGTCGCCTGCGGGATGGCCGTAGGTATCGTTGACCTGCTTGAAATGGTCGATGTCGAACAGCGCCACGCAGCCACCCGTCCCCTGGTCGGCATGAGCCGACACCTGCCGTTCGAGCAGGGCGAGAAAAGCGCGCCGGTTGGCAAGGCCGCTGACCGGATCGGTCAACGCGTCCTGGGCGAGACGCGCCTCCAGCGCCTTTCGGGCGGAAATGTCGCGGACGACGCTGACGATGCCGTCGACCTCGCCCGATTCGGTGATGATGGCGCGGGCATGGGTCTCGCACCAGCGGGTCTGGCCCGACCGATCGCGGCCGAGATATTCCACAGTGACCGGCTCGCCCCGTGCCGCCAGGGTCGCCTGGTGCCCTTCGCGGAAGCGTTCCAGATGCTCCGGCGCGACCAGCACGGCGGCATCGCGGCCGATCAGCTCCTTGGGCTCGTAGCCGCCGAGCTGCCGGATGGAGGGGGAGACGAAGCGGATGCAGCCGTCGATGTTGAGATTGAGGATGATGTCGATCGTGGTCTCGGCGAGAACCCGGTAGCGCGCTTCGCTGTCCCGTAGCGCGCGGAACAGCTGATTACGGCGAGCGAGATCCGCGGCGACGGGCAGCA
>CAKTFL010000077.1 GCA_934555855.1 uncultured Sphingomonas sp.
GCGCGCGGGATCACCTCCCGCGCCGCTTCGCCGACAAACGAAAGGGCCGCCCGGAGAGATCCGGGCGGCCCTTTCGTTTTCGGCGGCTGTCGCGATGATCAGGGGCAGGAAATGCACGCGCCGACCACGGCGGTCAGCGGGATCAGGGCCAGCACGATCGGGAAAATGGTCTTCATGATCCGGTCTCGCAGAAGAAACGGTTGAACTGCCTCTTCCACTACAATGCACATGGATCGACAAAGTTGCTCGCCGATGAACGGCTAGGGCAATGCCACCCCCACCGTACCGTTCCGGCACGACCGACGCTGCCGCTCAGAGGTGAAGTAACCGCACACCCGGCCTTCGCCGGGGTGGATACGACGATACGCGTTGGCGGTCATCGGAACCGCTGTCCTACAACCCACGTCCTGCGCTAGCCCGGTTTCCATGGCCGCCGCGCTCGCCTCGATCCTGCTGCTCCGATCGCTCCTGTCGCGCATCTGGAACCGGAAAGATCAAGGGGGACATAGTGTCCGGTTCCGCGTTCCGGGTCCGCGCCGACCGGAACGAATCAGACGCCCCGCCCAGGCCGGCCGCCCGCTATCGGCGGCCGAACAGCTTCTCGATATCGCCGTGCGCCAACTTGATCCAGGTCGGACGGCCATGGTTGCACTGGCCCGAATGGGGCGTGGCCTCCATCTCGCGAAGCAGCGCGTTCATCTCGGTCACCGACAGGATGCGCCCGGCCCGCACCGATCCATGGCAGGCCATCGTTGCCGCGACATGATCGAGCCGCTCGCGGAGCGACAGCGCCTGGTCATAGGCGGTGAGCTCGTCCGCCAGGTCGGCGACCAGCCCCGCGACGTCCGCCGTGCCGAGCAGCGCGGGCGTCGCGCGGACCAGCATCGCGCGCGGCCCGAACCGCTCCAGCTCCAAGCCGTAATCGGCCAGCTCCGCCGCGCGCGCGTCCAGCCGGTCGCAGCCGGGCTCGTCCAGCTCGACCACTTCGGGGATCAGCAGCGCCTGCGCCGCGACACGCCCGCCCGCGAGCGCTGCCCGCATACGTTCCAGCACCAGCCGCTCATGCGCGGCGTGCTGGTCGACCAGCACCAGCCCGTCCTCGCTTTCCGCGACGATATAGGTCTTGGCGACCTGCCCCCGCGCGACGCCGAGCGGGAATTGCACGGTGGACGGCGGCTCCGCGCGGGCGGGCTCGGCGCGAGCGGCCGGAGGTGGCGCGAAAAAGCCGGGCCGGCGATCCGCAACGCGGTCGAGCAGCGACACGGAGGCGAAGGGGTCATCCGGAAAAGGCGCGGCAGCCTGCCCCATGCCAACCGGCTCGGGCCGCCACAGGTCCTGCATCTGGGTGACGGCCGGGCGGGCGGAGCGATGCCCCGCCTCGTCCAGCGCCCGGCGCAGGCCAGATACCACCATCCCACGGATCATCGCCGGCTCGCGGAACCGTACCTCGGTCTTGGCGGGATGGACGTTCACATCGACCTCGGACGGGGGCAGGTCCAGGAACAGCGCCACCACCGCGTGGCGATCACGCGGCAGCATCTCCGCATAGGCACCCCGGATCGCGCCGATCAGCAGCCGGTCCTTCACCGGGCGGCCGTTGACGAATAGATACTGGTGGTCCGCGACGCCGCGATTGTAGGTCGGCAGGCTCGCCACACCGCCGAGCACGATCCCGTCCCGCTCAAGATTCACCGCGACCGAATTGCCGGCGAGCGCGCGGTCAGTGAGGCCCGCGACTCGGCCCGGCCGATCCTCGGGCGACGTCGCCGCCAGCACGCGCCGGCCGTCATGCTCGACCGAAAAGCCGATGTCTGGCCGCGCCATGGCCAGCCGGCGCACCGTGTCGAGACAGGCGGCATATTCCGCGCGCGGGGAACGCAGGAACTTGCGGCGGGCGGGAACGCGCGTGAAAAGCTCCTCCACAAGGATGCGGGTACCCGGCGGCAGTGCGGCGGGGCCTTCGCCCGCCAGCTGGCCGTTATCGACCACCCGCCGCCAGCCGTCCGAGCCGCGAACCCGGCTTTCCACCGTCAGCCGCGCGACGCTGGCGATGGAGGGCAGCGCCTCGCCGCGAAAGCCCAGCGTCGCCACCGCCTCGATCGCTTCATCGGGCAGCTTGGAGGTCGCGTGGCGCTCCAGCGCCAGCGCCATGTCGGCCGGTGCCATGCCGCAGCCGTCATCCGCCACCTCGATACGGGTAAGGCCGCCTTCCGACAGGGACACGGCAATGCGAGTCGCTCCGGCGTCGATCGCGTTCTCGACCAGTTCCTTCAACGCGCTGGCCGGTCTTTCCACCACTTCACCCGCAGCGATGCGATTGACGAGGTGCTCTGGCAGGCGTCGTATTGACATGGATGAAGCCCTAGACCAATCGGCCGTATCCCGCGACCCCGTGAGTGCGTGAACCGCCCAGCGAGCGACTGGCGAGCTTCGTGCGGGCTTGCGGCGGGAAGCGGGTATATGTGCGCCCGTCGCCGGCCCCGGCGACACTGATTCTAGACGGACCTACCCGCTTCATGGCCTTCCCGCGCTTCCTCAAATTCATGTCTCACGACATGGCGATCGACCTCGGCACCGCGAACACGGTGGTCTATGTCCGCGGTCGCGGCATCGTGCTGAACGAGCCGTCGGTGGTCGCGATCGAGACCATCAACGGGCAGAAGCGCGTCAAGGCGGTCGGCGACGACGCCAAGCTGATGATGGGCAAGACCCCTGGCACCATCGAGGCGATCCGCCCGTTGCGCGACGGCGTCATCGCCGACATCGACGTCGCCGAACAGATGATCAAGTTCTTCATCCAGAAGGTGCACGGCCCCCGCCGCTTCGCCCGCTGGCCGGAGATCGTGATCTGCGTTCCCTCCGGCTCGACCAAGGTGGAGCGCCGCGCGATCCGCGATGCCGCTTCGAACGCGGGCGCGAGCCAGGTCTTCCTGATCGAGGAGCCGATGGCGGCCGCGATAGGGGCGGACATGCCGGTGACGGAGCCGATCGGTTCGATGGTGGTCGATATCGGCGGCGGCACCACTGAGGTCGCCGTGCTGTCGTTGCGCGGCTTGGCCTACACCACCTCTGTCCGGGTCGGCGGCGACAAGATGGACGAGGCGATCGTGTCCTATGTCCGCCGCAATCACAATCTGCTGATCGGCGAGGCGACGGCCGAGCGTATCAAGCAAGACGTCGGCATCGCCCGTCCTCCCGTCGACGGTATCGGCAAGGTGCTGCACATCAAGGGCCGCGACCTGGTCAACGGCGTCCCCAAAGAGATCCAGATCAACCAGGGCCAGATCGCCGAGGCTCTGTCCGAGCCAGTCGCCACGATCGTTGAGGGTGTACGCGTCGCGCTGGAGAACACCGCGCCGGAGCTGGCGGCGGATATCGTCGATCAGGGCATCGTGCTGACCGGCGGCGGCGCCCTGCTGGAGGGGCTGGACGAGGTACTGCGCGATGAGACCGGCCTGCCGGTGACGGTGGCGGAGGACCCGCTGACCTGCGTGGCGCTCGGCACCGGGCGCGCGCTGGAGGATCCCATGTTCCGCGGCGTGCTGTTGAACGGCTAATCAGACGGTTCTTCAATCCCGCCGCTCGGTGGGGGCGGAGGTTTCAGGTCAACAGGGATGATGAGCGGGACATTGCCCTTCATGATCGGCTGCGCGGCCGGACCTCTGCCCCTGCCGGGGCGGTAGCCGCCGGAGGGCCGGATGGCCGCGCATCGCGATCGTCGCACCGGCTTCTCTCGCCGGCGGCAGAACCTCGTCTTCCTGGGCTATGTCCTGGCCGTGGCCGGGGCCCTGGTGGGCGCGGCGCTGCTCGTCATCTCGCGTTTCGACCCTCCCCTGTTCGCGGCGCTGCGGATGAGCGCGGCGTCGGTCACTGCGCCCGTGTCGTCCGGTGCGGCAGCGGCCGGCCGCGGACTGTGGTCGGTGCCCGACGCGATCAGCACGCACTTCTTCGTCCGCGAAGAGAACAGCCGGCTGCGCGCGGCGGTCGCCCGCGACCGGGCGCTTGTCCTGCGGGCGCGCAGCATCGCCTATGAAAACCGGCGGCTACGCACGCTGCTCGCGCTGCGTGACCGGGATGTGACGACCGTCGTCGCGGCAAGGCTGGTCAGCTCCTCCGCCTCGAGCGGCCGCCGGTTCGCCTTGCTCAATGCGGGCCGGCTCCAGGGCGTTCAGGCGGGAATGCCGGTGCGCGGGCCGCTCGGGCTGATCGGCCGGGTCACGGAGACGGGTCCCTGGGTTGCCCGCGTGCTGCTGGTCAGCGATCCCGAAAGCATCGTGCCGGTGCGCCGCACGCGCGACGGGTTGCCGGCAATCGCGGTCGGCCGCGGCGATGGCCGCATCGACCTCAGGTCGGTCAACGTCGCCAATGCCCGCTTTCAGCCCGGCGACCTGTTCGTCACGACCGGCACCGGCGGCATCTACGTCCCTAACGTCCCGGTCGCGCGTGTCGAGAAGGGCGGCGCCGATACGGTGATCGCCGACACGCTTGCCGCTCCCGACACCCTCGACGTGGCGCTGGTGCAGCGCCTGTTCATGCCGGTGCCGCCACCATCAGGCCGGCCATGAGCGACCATGTCGATTATCGCCCCTTCGCTCCGACGCTGCCGCGGTCGCGTGCACGGGCACTGCCCTGGGCAACCGTCATCGCGGGCTCGACGCTGACGGCCTGGCCGGTCGTCGCCGGCGTTCCGCTACTTCCCCCGTTCGGCCTGTTGATGCTGCTGAGCTGGCGGCTGCTCGCCCCGTTCGCGCTCAGGCGCTGGGCAGCGGCACCGTTGGGCTTCGCCGACGACCTCCTCAGCGGGCAGCCGCTGGGCAGCGCGGTCCTGCTCTGGTCCTTGTGCTTCCTGATGATCGACCTGATCGAACAGCGGCTGGTCTTTCGCGACTTCTGGCAGGACTGGCTGATCGGCAGCGGTGCCGTCGCCTTCTGCCTGCTGGCCGGACGCCTGGTCGCCGTGCCGATCGGCGCGCCGGTTGACATGGCGATTCTAGCGCAGATCATCATCGCGATCACGCTGTTGCCCGCCGCAGCGCGCCTGGTAGCCTGGATCGACCGCAAACGGGCCTTGGCCGCATGAGGCGGCGTCCGGCCCGCGTCGTGACCGAGGCCGCCCAGGCCTACAGCTTCTCGCGCCGCGCCTGGCTGCTGGGCGCAGCGCAAGGCGGCGTCGGCCTGATGCTCGCAGGGCGCATGGGGTGGCTCGCCATCGCGGAGAACGCGCACTTCACCGAATTGTCGGAATCCAATCGCGTCAACACGACGCCGCTGCTGCCCCGGCGGGGGTGGATCCTCGACCGGCACGGGATGCCGATCGCCAACAACCGCACCAGTTTTCGCGTCGATATCATCCCCGATCGCCTGAAGGAGTCCGGGGCAGACCCGGCGCGGGTGCTGGCGACGCTGGGCCGCGTACTCCGCTTGACGCCGGAGGACATGGAGCGCGTTCGCATCGACCTTGGTCATGCCGCCGGATTCCAGCCGGTCCGCGTCGCCGAGAACCTCGACTGGGAACGATTCGCCGCCGTCAGCGTGCGCCTGCCCGAACTGCCCGGCGTCGCGCCGACCCGCGCCTTTGCCCGCAATTATCCTTCCGGCGCAGCGGTCGCGCATCTGACCGGCTATGTCGGTGCGCCGACGGCCGAGCAGTACAAGGCGGAACGCGACCCCCTGCTGGTCACGCCCGGCTTCAAGCTGGGCAAGGACGGGTTGGAGAAGACGCTGGAAGCGAAGCTGCGCGGCGTTGCCGGCGCCAAGCGGGTCGAAGTGACGGCCCGAGGCAGGCTGGTGGCGGAACTTGCCACCCGGCCCGACGTGCCGGGACGCAACCAGCGCCTGACGATCGATGCCGGGCTTCAGGACTATGTGGCGCGGCGGCTGGGCACCAATTCCGGCTCTGCCGTGGTGCTGGACTGCCACACGGGCGAAATCCTCTCCATGGCGTCGATGCCCGCCTACGATCCCAACAGCTTTTCTCAGGGGATCAGCCACCTCGAATGGAACATGCTGTCGGAGGACGACCATGTTCCGTTGATGAACAAGGTCACCCAGGGGCTGTATCCACCCGGATCGACGGTGAAGCCGATGAACGGCTTGGCGCTGCTCCACGCCGGCGTGAATGCGAGCGACCGGGTGTTCTGTTCCGGTGCGATGCGGGTCGGCACCGGCGTGTTCCACTGTCACAAGCGCGGCGGTCATGGGCCGCTCGACCTCCGTAATGCCATTATGCAGAGCTGCGACATCTATTTCTACGAGATGATCCGCCGTGTCGGCTATGATGCGATCGCCCCGGTGGCGAGGCACATGGGTCTTGGCCAGAAATTCGACCTGCCACTGGGATCGCAGCGTTACGGCACGGTACCAGATACCGCCTGGAAGCTACGAAAGTACAAAGACAAGTGGACCGTTGCCGACGGGCTAAACGCTTCGATCGGTCAGGGCTATGTGCTGGCCAATCCGCTCCAGCTCGCCGTCATGGCCGCACGGATCGGATCGGGAAGGATGCTTCAGCCCAGTTTGCTTGCGGATCGGGTGCAGCGCAACGCTCCCGCCCTCAACGTCACGCCCGAGCACCTGGCGGTCGTGCGCGGCGGGATGTGGGGCGTGGTCAATGGCGGCGGCACGGGTGGAGCGGCGCGGATGTACGTGCCGGGCGTGGACCTCGCGGCGAAGACGGGCACCGCCCAGGTCCGGCGGATCACGCTCGCCGAGCGGAGAACGGGCGTGCTCAAGAATGCCTCCCTCCCCTTCAAGATGCGTGACCATGCGCTGTTCGTCTGCTTCGCGCCCGCCGACAATCCACGCTATGCCGCGGCCATCGTGCTGGAACATAACGGCCATACCATCCGCAATCTCGACACGCCGATGATCGGGCGGGACATCATGACCTATCTGTTCGACCGGGAACGGGCGATGACTTTGCTTGCCGACGTCGAGAAGAGTTGGGGCGGCGACATCCCGACCCGCATGACAGCACAGGCGGTCGCGTATCGCGCGGCCAAGAACCCGCCGCCGGCGGCGGCGGCGACGGTCACCGATTCGACGGTGCCCAGCGACGCTCCCGCCGTGGAGGCGGCGACAAATCAGGCCAACAGCCAGGCGGCGGCGCTCGCCGGCAAGGGCCCGACCGGCGGCACCGTTGCAGAGGACGGAACTACCGAAAGCAACCAGCCGTGAGCCGCCCCCGCATCGTCCCGGAACCCTTCGCGCAACTGCCCTGGCGCGTGCTGGCTCTGGTGCTCGCGATCGGCTGCTTCGGTCAGGTCGTGCTATATTCGGCTGCGGGCGGCAGCCTGCGCCCATGGGCCCTGAGCCAGGGCGTCCGCTTTTTCGTCCTGCTCGCTGGCGCGCTGCTGCTGTCACGCGTGCCGGTGCGGGTCTGGAGGGGTGCGGCCCTGCCCGCCTATGCGGCGATCTGCCTGTCGCTGGTCGCAGTGGAGTTGCTGGGCAAGGTGTCGGGCGGCTCGCAACGATGGCTGGACCTGGGGTTCATCCGCCTCCAGCCCTCGGAGTTCATGAAGCCGGCGATCGTGCTGGCCTGTGCCCGCTTTTACGACATGTTGCCCTTTGGTGAGACCCGGCGCTTTGCCGCCGTGTGGCCGGCGGCGCTGTTGATCGGTATCCCGGCGGGGCTGGTGATGCTGCAACCCGATCTCGGCACGGCGTTGATGATCTGCGCGGGCGGAGCGACGGTGATGTTCCTGGCGGGGATCCCGATCAGGCTTTTTGTGGGCGGGGCGATCGGGGTTGCCCTCGCAGCGCCGCTGGCGGTGAACTACCTGCTCCACGGTTATCAGCGTAACCGCGTGCTGATCTTCCTGGACCCCGAAAGCGATCCGCTGGGCACGGGCTATCACATCAGCCAGTCGAAGATCGCGATCGGCTCCGGCGGGATCTGGGGCAAGGGTTTCCTGCAGGGTACCCAGAGCCATCTCGATTACCTGCCTGAGGGGCACACGGATTTCGTGTTCGCAACCATGGCGGAGGAGTGGGGACTTGTAGGCGGCTGCCTGCTGATCCTCGCCTTCCTGCTGGTGATCCGATGGGGCCTGGAAGTGTCGCAGGCGGCTCAGGGCCGGTTTGCCAGGTTGACCGCGGCCGGACTGGCGACGACGGTCTTCTTCTATGTGGCGATCAATCTATCGATGGTGATGGGCATGGCACCGGTTGTTGGCATCCCCCTGCCCCTGGTCAGCTTCGGCAGCTCGGCGCAGATGACGGTATTGCTATGCCTCGGCATCCTGATGGGCATCGACCGCGAACCCCGCAGCCCTCGCCGCTGGTAGGCAAATCGTCGGATTTCGTTCGCGGGTGCAAAAAAGGGTTTGCATCCCGGAAC
>CAKTFL010000078.1 GCA_934555855.1 uncultured Sphingomonas sp.
GATCTCGCACGGCTATTCGGTGGCCCTGACCCTGGCCGATCCCGACGCGGCGACGGAGCGGACGGAGGTCGTGGCCCTGCCGCCGGGCTCGCTCGGGTCGCGGCTGGAGCTGGCGTCGCTGATCGTGCGCGTGCGCTGACTCTGGACGGACGCGTCGACGCCTTGCGCTTGTGATCGCGCGAGGGTGATCCTACATTGCTGCGACCTGTTCGCCGGAGAGCGATGGGCAGCAGTGCAGGAGATGATGATGAAGATCGGTCTGGCAGCATGTGCCGCAATCCTGATGGCAACGCCCGCGCTCGCCGCGCCGGGCTCGGATCCGTTCTCTGCCGACAGCGCCGTGCTTAACCTGCGCGGGATCAATCTCGCCAGTGTCGAGGGGCAGCAGCGCCTGGCGATCCGCATGGATCAGGTGGCGAACGCGGTCTGCGGCCAAGGGATGAGCAGCATTCATCTGGCGCTCGGCGCGCAGGCGCGTGGATGCCGCGCCGATGTCATCGCAGACATGCAGACCCGGATTGGCCAGGCGACGGCGGCGCGGGACACCGGGCGCGGGACCCAACTCGCCATGCGCTGATCGCCTGGCGCGAGCCGTCGGGTGCCCCCGGCGGCTCCGTCAAATGGCGTATGGTCGCGCGACCCGCGGGTCCTAGCTTCGCGACATGATGCGATCCTTTCCAGGACGCGGCCGTGGCCGCGCTGGCGCCCTTTGCCGGTTGAGCGCGCTGGCCGCCGCTGCGCTATTCGCGATCGGTGCGGCCCCGGCCGGGGTCGGCCCGCCGTTCGCGCATTGGATCGACGGCACGACGGGGGAGCCCGAGACGCAGGTACAGGCCATCGATGCGGCCACTTTTGTCATCCGCCAGTCGGTGAAGACGAATTTCGAGGCGCCCTTCCTTTACCTGCTGTTCGGCCGCGACCGCGCGCTGTTGATCGACAGTGGCGCTGGCGGGCTCCGCATCCGTCCTACGGTGGACCGACTGATCGTCGCCTGGCGGGCGCAGCACGGCGGTCGGCCGATCCGCTTGATTGTCGCGCATTCGCATGGGCATGGCGACCATCATGCTGGCGATGGCGAGTTTCGCCATCGTCCCGATACGGAGGTGGTCGGGCTGGAGCCGGCGCAGGTCGCCGCCTTTTTCGGCATCGGCGACTGGCCCAGCGAAGTCGGCCGGTATGATCTGGGCGGGCGGGCGCTCGCGATCGTTCCGACGCCGGGCCACCAACCCGCGCACATCATGGTCTATGATGCCCGCACGCGGCTGATCTTTTCGGGCGACATGCTTTATCCGGGCCGGTTGTACGTTCCGCACGACCGGTTCGCCGTGTTTCGCGCGAGCGCGGACCGGCTGGCGGCTTTCGCCAGGAGCCACCCGGTCCGTGCCCTGCTTGGCGCTCATATCGAGATGACCCGCACGCCAGGGCAGGATTATCCCATGCAGGCCCCCGCGCATCCGGCCGAGCACGGTCTTGCGCTTCCGGCGTCCGCCATCGAAGAACTGGATCGGGCCATGGCGACCGCGACGTCACCGCCCGTGATCGATCGCCATGCGGACTTCATCATCTATCCGGTCGCGCCGAATCCTGCCTAGCTTCCGATCCTGCCCGGCTTCTTCCACCATGACAGCGTGTGCGCGTCATGGGCCGTCGTCCACACGCCGGCGCGCGTATATCGCAGGGCTCCGCTGCCGGCCGCCTGGCCGACCCGAGCCTTGATGGCCAGGGAAGCGGGATCGATCACCACGAAGCTCTGGCCGGCGGTGGTGCGGAGCCAGATCTTGCCGCCGCCGGCGTCGATGTCGCCGTACTTCAGGGTCTCGTCCACCTTTACCCGGCCCGACACTTCCCCCGTCGTCGGATCGATCCGGGCGACCGTGCCGTCACCCTGCTCCTGGACCCACACCGATCCTTCGCCCGCGACCAGGAAGCCGGGTTCGCGGCCGAGCGCTGTCCTGTGGATCACGCCGTTGGTGGCGGGGTCGATCTTCTGGAGGCTCTGGCGGGTGGCGCTGACCGCCCACAGCGATCCCATGCCGAAAGAGAGATAGCAGGTGCCCGGGTCGACCCGGACCGATGCCGCCACATGATCGGTGGCAGGGTCGATGCGGGCGACCGCACCGTCGGCGTCACTTGCCACCCAGATCGACCCGGCACCGGCGACGACGTTCAGCTCGCCTGCCGGATTGGCAATCCCTGTCGCAATGACTGCGGTGATCTTTGCGGTCTTGAGGTCGATGCGGTTGACGGTGCGCTCCTTGCAATCGGCCACCCAAAGCGACCGGAACGCGACCGCCATGGCGCCGCAGGGATGGGCCATGGCGACTTCAGCACGCTTGCCCTGACGGGACCAGCGCTCAACGCGGCCCACATTGGTGGCCCACACGGCGTTGCCGTCGACGGCGAGGAAGTCGGCAAAGCCCGGCACGGCTAGCACCTGTTCGCGGGGAGCGGCCGCCCATGCCGGAGCCGGTGCCGGTGTCAGGATCATGCAATTCGCGATCGCAGCGGCGGCCCACCTTTTCGTCATCAATACCCCTTTCAAACCGACACTCTCTTTAGATGGGCAATCCCGTATCGATCGCCGGCGCCACGTCCCTCGCATTCCGTCCCGATCAGGCAGCCGCCTCGACCAGCGCCGTCGTCAGCAATGTGGCAAGGACGAGCGACGGGCCGCTGTTGAGCCAGGCGGCGGGCTCCATGGCCCAGAACATCAGGATGGCTGCGACCATGACCGGCTGCACATAGCTCGACATGATCTTCTTCATGGCATCCTGCCCGGCAATCCAGCGTGGAACGGGCCGACGATAAGGCGGCGGCATCCGGATCGCAGGTGTGCGAATGACGTACCGTGGCTAAAGGCTATTCGACCCTGATCCCGTGGTGGATGAGGAACTCGCGCGCCGGTGCCAGCGCATCGGCGTGGCGCCGCCAGCGATCCACCGCGTCGCGGTAGAGCGGGCGTCGGACCTGCGCGGCACTGGGCGTCGAGACCGGGGCGGCATTGGCGTGGAACTCGAGGCAGGCGTCCGACCAGCTCAGTCCGCAATGCTCGAGAAGGCGGCGGGTCTCCCCCTCCTGGTCGGCGACCAGCGATTCGTAGCCGAGTTCCAGGACCCGGCCCGGCAGGACCTCGCGCCACACGCCCATCAGTCGATCGAAACGGTGGTAGTAGGCGGCGGTGTCGAGCAGATCGTAGCTGTAATCGTAATAGCGCGAGCCGATCGCGAACAGATTGCGGAAATTGGCGAGGACGGTGTCCATGGGGTTGCGGCGAAGGCATATGATGGCGGCGTTGGGCAGCGCGCGGGCGATCAGCCCGACATACAGGAAATTCCCGGGAAACTTGTCGATAAAGCGGCCCTTCCTGCCGGCCACGTGCGACGCGGCGCGGGCTAGGTAATCGCGTCCGATCGCGCCGGGATCCACGCTTGCGGCGGCGGCGACCGTCTCGGGATCGAGCACGGTGCGGCTGCGCGTACCGGCGGCGGCTTTGACCGCCAGCGCCATCGCCTGCAACTCCCCCGCGCTTTCCACGCCGGGATGCGAGGAAAGGATGCGGTCGACCAGCGTGGTGCCGGTGCGCGGCATCCCGACGATGAAGATGGGCGCGGCGGGCGGCGGGTCGGACACTGCCGCCCCGGCGAGCCGCGGCCAGCAGGACTCGACCGCATCGAACGTCGCTGCGTCGTCCTCGAAACGATAGGGCAGCGTGGCGCGATGCTCGGCATTGGCCTGGGCAAGCATGGCGAAGGCAGCGAAAGGATCGGCAAGGTCGTCGAGTTCCTTGGCGAGCGCATAGCCCAGCAGCAGCCGGTCGCGTGGTGATCGCGCCGCCTTGCGCGTGGCCGAAAGCCGATCGACATGGTTGCGCTGCGGCGTCTGACGGCGGAGGCCGGCGAGCAGGTGGTGCGCGCGCGCGTCCTCGGGCGACAGCGCGATCAGCGTCTCCAGCTCCTGCTCCGCCGCCTCCTGCCGCCCGACAAAGCTCAACGCGGCCGCCTGATTATAGCGAAAGGCGGTGTTCTCCGGGGCCAGCCGGACGGCTACGGCGAAATGTGGGAGGGAGGCTGCGTGATCGCCCAGCCGCGCGTAGACGCAGCCCATCGTGTCGCGGCCCAGCGCGTCCTCCGGCGGCGATGCTTCGGCTGCGCGGAGTGCCCGGGCCGCTTCCTCGTCGCGGCGCACCAGCGTGTAGAGGCGGGCAAGCTGGGCATGATATTCGCCCCGTCCGTCGTGCTCGACCGCCTGCTCGATTAGCTCGATGCCTTGTGTCACTTTGCCCATCATGGCGGCACAGATGCCGGCGAGGAAATGAGCTTCGGCAGCGCGCGGCGCCTCGTTGCGCCAGCGGGTCGCGGCCGCCAAGGCGGCGCCGATCTCGCCGCGGGCGAGCGCCGCGCGAATGGCGGCGCCGCGGGCAGGGGGGTGTCGCAGAAGGTCCAATCGCCTGCTCCAGCGCTAACGTGTCAGGGTGGTGACCGCGATCGCGGTGGCCGAGGCGCGGTTTTCCACCCCCATCTTCTCGAAGATCTGCTCAAGATGCTTGTTCACCGTGCGCGGGCTGATGTGCAGGATCTCGCTCACCTCGCGATTCTGCTTGCCGCGGCTGATCCAGAGCAGCACCTCCGCCTCGCGCGAGGTCAGCCCGTGCTGTGCCGCGAGGATGGTCCGTTCCTCGCCCTCGTGCCGCTCGGACAGCCGGAACACCCATTGGTCGGCCGCGGTGCAGCGCAGGAAGCCTGCCTCCAGCGTGCGCTCGCCGTCGCCCACGGTGATGCGCGCACCGGGGGCGGGGGCGCTCGCCTGAAGCCGTTTAAGCGATGTCAGAAAGGGTTCGGGCAGGGTCCCGGAGGCGGAAGGCCAGCCGGGAAACAGCCGTTCCAGCATCTCGCTCGCCGCGGGGGTCAGCCAGTGCAGCTCGCCCGCACGGTCCACGGCCAGAGCCGGCCGGCCGCTCATGTCGAGCGCCAGCTGGCTGCCATGCGTGACGCGGGCCGTGGCGAGGTGGACGCGGATGCGTGCCAGCAGCTCGTCAATCACGATCGGCTTGCTGACGAAATCGACGCCACCGGCATTGAGCCCGCGCACCACCTGCTCCGTTTCGGTCAATCCGGTCATGAAGATGATCGGCAGGTGCTGGAAGGCGGGATTTGCCTTGATCCGCAGGGTCGTCTCGAAGCCGTCGAGCTGGGGCATTACCGCGTCCATCAGGATCAGGTCGGGAGTCACGTTCCTCAGCAGGTCGAGAGCGGCGAGGCCGTCGATCGCGATCAGCACGCTCATGCCCGCGCCCTCCAGCGTGCTGGTAAGGAAGCGCAGCGCCTCGGGCGTGTCGTCGACGACCCGGATGACCGGCCGGGGCGCATCGGCGGGATCAGTGCGTCGCATCGTCGATCGTCTTCAACAGCGAGCGCAGATCGAAGTCGGCCAGATGGTTCCGGAGCACCGCCACGAGAGGGCTGGCGGCGGGAACGGCGTGCAGGATGTCATCCAGCGCGTTCTCGATCCCGCGAACATGGCCGACCTTGGCGAGCGCGCGGACCTGATCGAGCAACGGCGCGGCTTCCCGTGGCAGGGAGGTCGCCTGCGGCAGGGGCTCCTGGGGGGCGACGACCTCCGCCTCTTCCCAGTGCAGGTCGAGCTGGGTGCCGATCAGCGCGACCAGCGTGTCAAGCTCGACCGGCTTGGTGACGAAGGCGTCGTGGCTGCTGCGCCCGTCGCCCCCGGCGCGGAACTCATGAGCATCGGCCGAGACCATCACGATGCGGAGGCCCGCGCCATGGGTGGCGCGAAGCCGCTCGGCGACCCTCCAGCCGCTCATCCCCGGCATCTGGATATCGAGCAGGACGATATCGGCCGGGCTGCGCGCGGCGAGCGCCATGCCATCCTCGCCGTTCGCCGCCGCAAGGACCACGAAGCCGAGCCCGCCCAGCAATGACTGGAGGATGGCGCGCTGCGACGGATCGTCGTCGATCACGAGCACGGTGCGCCGCGATCCCCGATAGCCCGTGATGCGCGAGCCCGGCCCGACCGCCCGTGCCGGGAAGACAGGGGCGGGCAGCATGGCCCTGAACCGGAACGTGCTTCCGACACCGGGCGTGCTGGTCACGGCGATATCCCCGCCGAGCACGCGGGCGAGCACGCGCGTGATCGCCAGGCCGAGCCCGATCCCGGGCTGAAGCTGCGCCTCAGCGGAACTGCCGCGATCAAAGGGCTCGAATACGCGCTCCAGATCGTCCGGCGAGATGCCGACGCCGGTATCGCTGACCTCGATATCGGCGACCTGGCTGCGGTAGCGGACGGTGACGGCGACATGTCCGGCCTGTGTATATTTGATCGCGTTGGAGACGAGGTTGATCAGGATCTGCCGCAACCGCTTCTCGTCCGCCTTGACCTGATCGGGCAGGCGGTCCCTTATGTCCAGCGTCAGTGCAAGGCCCTTGGCCGCCGCCTGCATCCGGAACATGTCGACCACGTGCTGGAGCAGCCCGCGAACGTCAACAAGGTCCTGCCGGATCGTCAGCACGCCGCTCTCGATCCGCGAGATTTCCAGCAGCCCTTCGACCAGGTTCGTGACATGCTCGGCGGAGCGGCGGATGATGGTTCCGGCCTCCGCGCCCGAGATGCTGTGGTCACGCTCCAGCAGCTGCGCGTAGCCGTAGATCACGTTCAACGGCGAGCGGATCTCGTGACTGACGGCGACGAGATAGCGCGTCTTTGCCTCGTTCGCGGCCTCCGCCGACGCCTTGGCGCGTTCGAGCGCGGCCAGGGCTGCCACTTGGGCCTCGTCCGCTGTCACGATCCCCCCGGACGCGAGAGCGAGCTGATATAGGCACGCCAGCCGCCGAGCGCGGTAATGTCCTGTGCGCCCTCGATCGCGCGCGGCTCGGCGACGAACCCCTTGACCACCGATCCGTCGGCCAGCGTCACCGAGCCGATCGCGAGGGGCGCGGGCACTTCGACGACGAAACTGCCGAATGCGGCCACGTCCAGTTCGTACACCTCTACCGCGATCGCGGCGCCATCGGCGGCATGGATCAGCGCCGGCTTGGGCGGTGTAGAATTGGCCATCGCATACAGGCGATAGGTAGGCGCGGTGCTGGTGGCAGCGACCAGACGGGCGTTGCGGGAGGTCAGCTGCCAGTGCAGCGGCATATTTTCGAGATGGGCGCCTACGACGGCAAGCTTCACGGTTTCCATGGCACTCTCGATGTTGAGGGGAGGAGGAGGGGGAAGATCGGCGGCCGCGACATAGGCTTGCCCCGCGTCGAGCAGGCCCTGGTCGCTCCAGGCCGGCGCGATCAGCGTGATGCCGAAGCCGGTGCCATTGTCGCGCCAGCCGGCGGGCAGCGCGAGCGCCGCCATGTCCAGCAGGTTCACGAAGTTGGTGTAAAGGCCGAGGTTGCTGTTGAGCGCGATGGGAGCCGCGCGCATCTCGGCAATGCGATAGATGGTCGGTGCTGTCGGCAGGGCGAGCAGGTCGATCTGCTGCCACAAGGCATCGGCCCCCCGTTGCAGCTCGGCAAGGCGGTACTGGCCTCGGAACACGTCCACGCCGCTGACCCCGCGCCCCTCCTCCATGATGGCGCGGACCGTGGGGTCGATCGCCTCGGGCAGCTCGTCGAGCAGCGGCAGCGCGGCGGCCGTCCGCTCCGCGACCCAAGGACCGCCATACAGCAGCATCGCCGCCTCGCGCAGCGGCTCCATGTCCACCTCGACCAGCTCGGCCCCGTTGGCGGCGAGCGTCGCCAGCGCTTGTTCGTACAACCGCTCCGCAGCCGCATCGCCCAGGAAGATCCGCTGGCCCGGCATTGGCACGCCGATCCGGTGGGCGGCCACCGGGCGATCCTCGCCGAGCCTTGAATAAGGATCGGCGGGGTCGAAGCCGACCACGACCTCATCTACCGCGCGCGCGTCGGCGATGGTGCGGGCGAGCACGGTGATGCAGTCGAGCGTGCGGCACGCCGGCACCAGCCCGGTCGTGCTCCACCGGCCCTTTGTGGGTTTCAGGCCGACCAGGCCGTTGAACGCGGCCGGAACGCGTCCCGATCCGGCGGTATCGGTGCCCAGCGCGAACGCGACCACCCCCGCCGCCACCGCTACCGCCGAACCTGAGCTGGAGCCGCCGCTGACATAAGCGCGGTTGAACACGCAGGCGGGGGCGCCATAGGGGCTGCGGGTGCCGTTGAGCCCCGTCGCGAACTGGTCGAGATTGGTTTTGCCCATCGGCACCGCCCCCGCCGCGACCAGCCGGGCGACCACCTCTGCCGAGTTGACGGGGGTGTAGGCGAAGTCCGGACAGGCGGCGGTGGTCGGCACGGCGGCAAGGTCGATGT
>CAKTFL010000079.1 GCA_934555855.1 uncultured Sphingomonas sp.
CAGGCCCAGTCCTGGCGCCCGCTCAGCAACACGCGCAGCCCGGCCAGCGCGATCTGGTCCTGCACGTAGACGCCCTGCTGACGGCTGCGCGGCGAGGCGAACAGCACATCAGCTGGACCATTCACCGTGTAGTTTGGCACCGTCTGCGGCGTCCGCGGCACGGGAAAGCCATAGGTTGGATTATAGGCGTTGAGGCTAGGCGCGCCACCAAAGGCATAGGTTTCGTTGGCGTGGGACACCTGACGGTCGGCACCGAACAGAAGCGTGTGCTGCAATGGCCCCGTCGCCACCTTGCCGCGCAACTGCGCGTCATAGGTCCAGGAATTGGCGTTCTCCCGCGTGGCATAGGAGGCACGCGTGAAGGTCCGTTGTGACGGGTCTGACGCATCGAGCGGCCCACTGGCATAGACCAGACCCAGATCCTGCTCGGCATAGGCATAACGCCCCGAGACCCGCAGCGCCCAGTCCGGGTTGAACTGGTGATTAAAGATGCCGGTCACCGACGCCTGTTCGCGGCTGACGCGATTGCCCGGCTCACCGCCGTCAAACTTGGTCGACAGGCGCCCGTTGGGATTGGCGATGAACGTGCCCGATGCCGGAAACACGCCGTAGGTGCCGTTGAACGGATCGTGCGAATACCGCGCGAGCAGGGTGAAGCTGGTAGGCGTTCCCGCGCCCGCGGTCACGGCCGCCTGCACCGTCTGCCGCTCGCGCTTGCCGAAGTCCTGCTGGGTGCTCGCACCGTTGACGCTGCCCGACACGCGCCACAGGACACCCTCGCCGGCCCGGCCGCCGATATCGCCATCGACCCGGTAAAGGTCATAGGTGCCGTAAGTCCCCGCGACCGCGCCATAGGATGCCTGGTCGATCGGCATCTTGCTCGACAGGGCGACCAGGCCGCCCGGGCCCGACTGACCGTACAGGACGGATGCCGGCCCCTTCACCACCTCGACCCGGTCCAGCAGTCCGACGTCGACCTGCTGCGACAGATAGCCCGCGCCGCCGAACAGCTTCAGCCCGTCGAGAAACTGTGGCGCGTCGAACCCGCGCAGCTTGAACTGATCGTAAAGCTCGGCGCTGGAGCCACGCTGTTCCGGCGTAACGCCCGCCACGAAGCGGAGCGCCTGGTTGAGGTTCTGAAGCCCAAGCCCTGCGATGTCGGCCGAGCTGATGACGCTGATCGACTGAGGCGTCTCGATCAGCGGAGAGTCCGTTTTCGTGCCGGCCGACGCTTCGGCGCGGTCGAGCCGCTCACCGACGACCAGAACGTCACGGGAAGCACTTTCCCCATCCCGGCCCCCATCCCGGCCAGCGCGCTCCCTTTGTGCTGCCGCCGGCACGCTGGCCAGTGCCGTTCCGATGAGAAGAGCCCCAACGATATGACGCCGAAACATTTATTTTTCCTTGAACCCTGAACGTGTGAGTGCCCGTAACGATAGTGCGACTGATTATCAATAGCCACTCACGCCGGATCGCGTTCTTGCTCGTGGGGAATTCAGGAGCGTGAAGAGCGCTTATGCCAAGAAATGACACCGTGAAGCAGCAGAAAGCTCCCTGCCGCGCCCGCCATCACGAATGCCGTCCAGACGATGCCGCCGAGAACCGGCCCCTCGCCCACCAAAGCGGCGGGCAGGGCCGCCCCCAGCAGCAACCACGCGGCCAGCCGTGCTGGGCCGACCCGACGAGGATCGGGACGGGTGCCGAACAGCGCCTTGTGGTGGCCGTCCGCCATCAGGCCGAACAGAAGAAAGGCCGCGAAAGCGAGGGCGAAGGCGAGCAGCGTCATTCCGCCGGCACCAGTTCGCCGGCCGTCGCCACGGCCGCCGGGCGCTCTGCCCGGATGCGACGCGCGGGCCGCACCTTGACCCGATGGCGTGCGACCCGCCGCGCCATCCAGGCGAACGCGACGCCAAGCGCCAGTAATGTCAGGTCGACCCCCGCCATCGCCCAGTCGCCTCGTGCGACCCAGCCGAACAGGCCCGGCCGCAACAGTAGTGCGTCATACGGCGCGAGCAACGCCGCCGCGAGCCCGGTAGTACCCAGCAGCCCTGTCCACGCGATCCTCGGCTTGAGTGCGAGCGCCGCCAGTCCGGCAGCGGCCCAGATCGCAAAGCTCGCACCGATCTCACCGTCCGCACGATCGGCCATACCGGGTGGCAGCAGCCGGTTAGCCCATAGGAAACCCACGCAGGCAAGCGGAAAGCCGCCGACCACCGCGACGTTGAGCCGCTCGACCGGCCTGAAGCCCAGATGCGGACGAGCCGGATCGGGAAGCTTCTCGCGGCGCTTCACGGTCCACAGAACGAGCCCGCTCGCCACCATCAACGATCCGCCGACCCCGCACAGGAAATACAGCCAGCGCAGGGCCTCGCCGGCGAAGCGCCCGGCGTGAAGCCCGACCATCACACCCTGAGTCTCCGATGCCCCATCGGATGGAGGCGACCGCCACAACATCCGCCCGGACACCCCGTCATAGGTCAGCCGGGGCGGGCGCGCGGAAAGCTGGGCGGCGGGGATCTGGGTTACCGTCACCCGCGCGCCCGCCTCACCGGGCGAAGTCACTTCGATATAGGTGACCGGCGCGCCCAGCCGGCGTTGCCCATCCCTGACGATTGCGGTCAGGTCGCCCAGCGGGGCGGCTCCGCCCTTGGAGGCACCGGCCGGCGCCTGCGGGAACAGCGCGGCGTTCAGCTTCGTCGCATCGTTGTAATTGGCCACGGCCGCCCAAGGCATCAGCATCGCGACCAGCGTGACCAGCCCCGTATAGGTGATCATCAGGTGAAACGGCAGCGCCAGCACCGCAGTGGCCGCATGTCCGTCCAGCCAGGACCGCTGGCCCCTTCCCCGGCGGAGCGTGAAGAAGTCCGCGAAGATCTTCTTGTGCGTGACGATGCCGGTCACGATCGCAACCAGCATGATCATGGCCGCAACCCCGACGATCCAGCGCGCCCAGATCACCGGCATGTAGTGCAGGTCGAAGTGAAGCCGGTAGAAGAAGTCTCCGCCGCGCGTGTCGCCGGACAGCACCGGCCTGCCCTCGCCCGAGATCAGCGCGGAATTGGCGTAATAATCCTCGCCCCCCGCCTGCCCCGGCTTTGCCCGCGGGATCCAGAACAGCTGCGTTCCGGGATCCTGCGCCGATGGTAGGGTGATGTACCAGGCGGTCGCGTCACCCGCCCTTTGCCGTAGATAGGCCTGCGCGCCCGCCAGCGAGACCAGCGGTTGCTCGACGCGCGGCAGGTCGGGCCGGGTCCAACGATTGAGAGGCTGGCGCCAGAAGGCGATCGTGCCGGCCACGAACACCACGAACAAGACCCAGCCGAGCAGCAGGCCGGACCAGGTGTGCAACGTTGCCTGCGACTGGCGGAAGCCCCTCGTCGGCGCCCCCCTCTTCTCCACACCCATCTTCGGCACGGACTTCACCAGCGGCCTGTCATGGCGACGGACGTCCACCAGATCGCCCCCGAAAGCCCGCTCGCCGTCAGCAGCGTCCACAGGGCGTACCAGCCGGTACGCGCGGCATAGGCCCACATGGCGGCCGCCCCGCAAACGGCGAATGACGTCAGCGTCGCTGCCACTGTAGCCGTCGCGGGCTCTCCCGGCAGCAGCCGCGCCAGTGCCATCGCCCACAGCGCGCTTAACAGATAAGCGACAGGGATTGCGGCGATCAGCCTCAGCGCGGAGTCCCCTAGCCGAAGCCATGGCGTTGGCACGGCTACAGGCTTGGGAGCCCGTCGTGGATGACGTGCAACGATGTCACTGAATGCCGTTCGGGTCACCGTGTTCACCGTCGTGCTGCCACCAGGCTCCGCTTAGCCCGTCGCGCTACACAGTATCCGACCGGTTATTGCGAGTCAATCTCATTTGCAGGGCGATACGCGGTGTTCATCCCTTCCGCGCGTCGGCCATGAAGCCGATCACTTCCGTCCTGGTGACCGATCTGCTGCTGTCCTTGTCGGCCTGGGTAAACGCGGCGTCGACCCAACGACGCGTGCCGGGGCTGTCCGCCGCTGTTCCGGGTGCCGTCTCCCGCTTCAGCGCCACCATCCAGGCGGCGAATTCGTCCGCGCTCAACGCACCGTCGCGGTTCGCGTCATAAGCGGGGAACTGGCTGTCAACCGCCTGGGCGACCTGCTCATCCGTCGCTGCCTGCGCCTGCGCGTGCGGCGCCGCAGCCCCAGCCATCGCCATCGCGCCTGTCAGCACCACCAGTTTCAGCACGCATTCCTCTCCTCGGCCGTTACGCGCAATGCGAAGTGGGCAGCGGGACGAGCCATTTGAACCCCGCCCGACACGCTGCTACGCGCCGCCTTAGGGCGAGCGCGGCAGGGCGTTCCCGTAAGACGACAAGGTACAAACATGGTCCCCCGCTATTCCCGCCCCGACATGACCGCGATCTGGACGCCCGAGGCACGCTTCCGCATCTGGTTCGAAATCGAGGCGCACGCGACCGAAGCGCTCGCCGACCTCGGCGTCGTGCCGAAGGGGGCGGCTGACGCGCTGTGGCGCTGGTGGGCTACCA
Source organism: uncultured Sphingomonas sp. (assembly GCA_934555855.1). The sequence continues at coordinate 4,523 of CAKTFL010000079.1, forward strand.
ATCCGGCCATCGACGTCGCCGCGATCGACGCGATCGAGGCGGTGACCAAGCATGACGTGATCGCCTTTCTCACCTGGGTGGCGGAGCAGGTCGGGGATGAAGCGCGCTTCATGCACCAGGGCATGACCTCGTCGGACGTGCTCGACACCTGCCTGGCTGTGCAGCTGGCGCGGGCAAGCGACATCCTTCTCGCCGACCTCGACGCCTTGCTCGCCGTGCTGGAGCGCCGCGCTCGCGAGCACAAGCTGACGCCGACGATCGGCCGCAGCCATGGCATCCACGCCGAGCCCGTCACCTTCGGCCTGAAGCTCGCCGAGGCTTATGCCGAGTTCGCCCGCTGCCGCACCCGGCTGGTCCATGCGCGCGCCGACATTGCGACCTGCGCGATATCGGGTGCGGTCGGCACCTTCGCCAATATCGATCCACGGGTGGAGGAGCATGTTGCCGCCAGGCTCGGCCTGTCCGTGGAGCCGGTTTCGACACAGGTGATCCCCCGCGACCGCCACGCCATGTTCTTCGCGACGCTCGGGGTGATCGCCAGCTCAATCGAGCGCCTGGCAACCGAGGTTCGCCACCTGCAACGCACCGAAGTGCTCGAGGCGGAAGAGTATTTTTCGCCGGGCCAGAAGGGTTCGTCGGCCATGCCGCACAAGCGCAACCCGGTGCTGACCGAAAACCTGACCGGCCTTGCCCGCATGGTGCGCGGCTATGTCACGCCCGCGCTGGAAAATGTCGCGCTGTGGCATGAGCGCGATATCAGCCACTCGTCGGTGGAGCGCTATATCGGTCCCGACGCGACGATCACGCTCGACTTCGCGCTCGCCCGGCTGACCGGCGTCATCGACAAGCTGCTCGTCTACCCTGAGCGGATGCAGAAGAACCTCGACCGCATGGGTGGCCTGGTCCACTCGCAGCGCGTGCTGCTGGCGCTGACCCAGGCCGGGGTGAGCCGCGAGGATGCCTATCGACTGGTGCAGCGCAACGCCATGAAGGTGTGGGAATCGGACGGCCAGTTGTCACTGCTCGATCTGCTCAAGGCCGATGCGGACGTCACCGCCGCCCTTTCGGCCACCGAAATCGAGGACAAGTTCGACCTCGATTATCACCTGAAGCATGTCGACACGATCTTCGCGCGCGTGTTCGGCGACTGAGCAGCCGCCACCTCCACTCCGGACCGTTCAGATTGCATGAAACGCAATTGCGGTTGCGAGCAACAATGTTGCGTGTCGCAGTAATGATCTTCATATCGCCGGTGTCGGTTATTTCACCGACACCGGAGACCAATCCATGCGTATGTTCGAGACCGTGACCAGCACTGCGCTGGCCATCGCGGCACAGGCGCTGGTGGTCGGGGTGGTTTTCACCACCTTCTGATCCATCGGCCCCCGCCCCTCTCACGGGGGGCGGCAAGGGCCGGATAACTTCCATCCCACCCCACGTCGCCACCCCGGCGCAGGCCGAGGTTCAGTGTCGGAGTGGTAGGCTAGAGCATGATCCAGGCAGGTTGAAGCAGTTCGGATCGGCCACCCACCTCTTCCATGTACTCCCGCGAAGTCGGGAGCACCGCCGGGGCCCCCGCCTTCGCGGGGGCACGAGAGTACGACTGACTCAACCTGCCTGGATCGGGTCTAACCCCACCCCGCGCCGGGGTCGAAGGCGAGGCTGAACGAAGCCCGCCGGAATTCACGACTGCGAGCCGGCCAATCAGCCGCCGATTGCCTGCTTCAACTTGGCGAAAAAGCCTTGGCTTTCGGGGCATTCGTCGCCCGTTTCAGTTTCGCGGAATGCCTGAAGCAGTTCCTTCTGACGGGCGCTCAGCTTGGTGGGCGTCTCGACGTCGATCTGCACGACCAGATCGCCCGCTCCACGTCCTTGCAGCACCGGCATCCCCGCGCCGCGCTGGCGCAGTTGCTTGCCCGACTGGATGCCGGCCGGGATCTTGATCTCATGCTCGCGCCCGTCGAGGCCCGGGATCGTGATCGACCCGCCCAGCGATGCCGTGGTGAAGCTGATCGGCGCGCGGGCGAACAGCGTCGTACCCTCACGCTCGAAGATCGCGTGCCGCCCGACATGCAGGAAGATGTACAGGTCGCCCGGCGGTGCGCCTCTTGCGCCCGCCTCGCCCTCGCCCGACAGGCGCACGCGCGTGCCCTCGTCCACGCCTGGCGGAACGTTGACCGTCAGCGTCTTGGTCTTCTCGACCCGCCCCTCGCCCCGGCAGTCGGTACACGGATCCGCGATCACCTGGCCCGACCCCTGGCACACCGGGCAGGCGCGCTCGACCACGAAGAAGCCCTGCTGCGCGCGCACCTTGCCGTGACCGTGGCAGGTCTGGCAGGTCCGCGCGCTGGTCCCCGCCTTGGCACCCGTGCCGTGACAGGTGTCGCAGGGTGCCGACACGTCGACGGTGATATCCGCCGTCTTGCCGTGGAATGCCTCTTCCAGGCTGATTTCCATGTCGTAGCGCAGGTCCGCGCCGCGGCGCGGGCCAGCGCGCCCGCCGCGGTTGCCGCCGCCCATAAACTCGCCGAACACGCTCTCGAAAATGTCCGAAAACGCCCCAAAGTCCTGCGCGCCGCCGCCACCGCCGCCCTGCTGCTGGAATGCGGCATGGCCGTAGCGATCATAAGCCGCCCGCTTCTGAGGGTCCTTCAGGACCTCATAGGCTTCCGACACCGCCTTGAACTTGGCTTCGGAGTCCTTGCACCCGGCATTGCGGTCCGGGTGGAACTTCATCGCCAGCTTGCGATACGATGTCTTGATCGTCGCATCGTCGGCGGTCCGCTCGCATTCGAGCAGCTCGTAATAGTCGACAGTGGTGGTCATTCCGGGCCCCCGCCCCCGTTTTCGTCAGCCTGCCTCCAGCCCCCGTCACCCCGGCAAAGGCCGGGGTCCAGGGCCACGAGCGCTGCTGCCCGGGGCTCTGGGTACCGGCGTCCGCCGGTATGACGGGAGAGGAGCATGACGCCTTACGCCTTGTGGTTGTCGTCGACTTCCGAGAACTCGGCATCGACCACATCGTCGCCGCCGGCCTCGCTGCCGGCCGCCGCGCCACCCTGCGGAGACGCCTCGGTCTGGGCCTGCTTCTCGTAGATCGCCTGGCCGAGCTTCATCGCTACCTGCGCCAGCGCCTGCGACTTCTCGTTCATGCGATCGGCGTCGTTCGATTCCACTGCCGACTTGGCTTCGGCAATGGCGGCCTCGATCTCCGACTTCAATGAAGCATCGACCTTGTCGCCATTGTCCGCCAGCTGCCGCTCGGTGGTGTGGATCAGACTTTCGGCGTTGTTCTTCGCCTCGGCCGATGCACGCCGCTTCTTGTCGTCTTCCGCGAACTGCTCGGCGTCGCGGACCATCTGCTCGATGTCGCTGTCGCTGAGGCCGCCCGAAGCCTGGATGCGGATCTGCTGCTCCTTGCCGGTGCCCTTGTCCTTGGCCGATACGTTGACCAGGCCGTTGGCGTCGATGTCGAACGTGACCTCGATCTGCGGCACGCCGCGCGGCGCCGGCGGGATGCCGACCAGGTCGAATGCGCCGAGCAGCTTGTTGTCCGCTGCCATTTCACGCTCGCCCTGGAACACGCGGATCGTCACGGCGCCCTGATTGTCGTCGGCGGTCGAATAGACCTGCGACTTCTTGGTCGGAATCGTCGTGTTACGGTCGATCATGCGGGTGAACACGCCGCCCAGCGTCTCGATGCCGAGCGACAGCGGCGTCACGTCGAGCAGCAGCACGTCCTTGACGTCGCCCTGCAGCACGCCGCCCTGGATGGCGGCGCCGATGGCCACGACCTCATCC
>CAKTFL010000080.1 GCA_934555855.1 uncultured Sphingomonas sp.
GTCATAAGGCGTGCGGGCGATATCACCCCTGCCCGGCGCCAGCGTCTCGAAGATCGGGTCGAGGAAGCTGAGCGTTTCCTCCCGACCGCCGATCATCATGCAATAGCCGCGCTCCAGGCCCCATACGCCGCCGGACGTGCCGACGTCGACATAGTCGACCTCCTGCTCGCGAAGCTTCTTGGCGCGGCGGATATCGTCCTTGTAGAAGCTGTTGCCGCCGTCGATCACGATATCGCCCGGCCTGGCGTGGCTGGCGATCGCGTCGATCGTGCTTTCGGTGATCTCGCCGGCGGGCAGCATCACCCACCAGATGGCGCGGCTGTCGAGCTTGCCGCGCACGTCCTCCAGGGAGCTGGCGGGCTCTGCGCCTTCTCCCGCCAGCTTGGCGACGGCCGCTTGGTCGCGATCATAGGCGACCACCTGATGCCCGCCGCCGATAAGCCGACGCGCCATGTTGCCGCCCATGCGGCCGAGCCCGATCATGCCGATCTTCATGCAAAACTCCCAGGGACCCTTCACCAGCCCGCCATTCGTGCTGACCAGGTCGAAGTGCTGCCTATGGGTCCCGGGAAGGAAGGCAGCCCCTCGACAAGCTCAGGGAGAACGGAAAGTTCCGCTCAGGCGGTCGCCGGTTGCTTCTGCGCGATCGACGCGAGCAGGTCGTCAAACGCCTTGGTGAAGGAGGCGACGCCTTCGCTGACCAGCGTGTCGGTCACCCCGGTCAGGTCGAGGCCCAGCCGCTCCGCCTCGGCCATGACGTGCCGGGCCTGGTCGCTGTCCGCAGTCAGGGTCGGCGCGATGGTGCCACGGTCGCGGAACGCATCCATGGTCGGCACGGGCATAGTGTTGACCGTATCGCGACCGATCAGCGTGTCGACATAGAGCGTATCCGGATACGCCTTGTCCTTTGTACCCGTGGACGCCCAGAGCAGCCGCTGCGGCTGCGCGCCCTTCGCCTTCAGCGCCTGCCACCGATCCGACTTCTCGAAATCGAGGAACCACTGGTAAGCCACCTTGGCATTGGCAATCGCCACCTTGCCGCGCAGCGCCTTGAGCGCTTCCGCTTCGGGATCGCCCTCGTCGACGCGGCGATCGATCTCCTTGTCGATGGTGCTGTCGATCCGGCTGACGAAGAAGCTGGCGACCGACGCGATCCGGTCGATGGGCTGGCCCTGGCGCACCCGCTCCTCGAGGCCGGTGGCATAAGCTTCCGCCACACGGATATAGGCGTCGAGCGCGAACAGTAGCGTGACGTTGACGTTGATCCCCTTGGCGATCGTCGCACTGATCGCCGGGCCGCCCGCGAGCGTGCCGGGGATCTTGATCATCACATTCGGTTTGTTAACCGCGTGCCACAGCTTTTCGGCCTCGGCGATCGTCGCATCGGTGTCGTCGGCGATGTAGGGCGACACTTCGAGCGAGACATATCCGTCCTTCGCATCGAGCCGGTCGTAGACCGGGCGCAGCGTATCGGCGGCAGCCTTGATATCCTCCACCGCCTGATGCTCGTAGCGGTCGATGGTCGCGGCACCGGGATTGTCGCGGTCGAACTCGGCCATGCTCTCGTCATAGGCATCGCCATGACCCATCGCCTTTTCGAAGATCGACGGGTTGGAGGTGACGCCGGTCAGGCCGTCCTCATCGACCAGCTTCTGAAGGCCGCCTGCCTTCAGGAACTTGCGATCGACGAAATCCAGCCATACGGCCGTGCCCGCTGCGGACAGTTCGGAAAGCTTGCTCATGGTCATTCCTTATCGGTCGAGGCAGCCTCGGCGATCAGCGCCTTGGCCTTGGCCGCGACGTTGTCGACAGTGAAGCCATACTTGTCCTGAAGCTTTGAGATGGGAGCAGACGCACCGAAAGTCGACATGGTGACCGTGTCACCATACGTTCCGACATAGCGATGCCAACCCATCTCGCCGGCCATTTCGACCGCCAGGCGCGCGCGGGTCGCGGGCGGCAGCACTGCGTCGCGATACGCCTGGTCCTGCAACTCGAACCGATACCAGCTCGGCATGGAGACAACCCGGCTCTTCACGCCCTCGGCAACGAGCTTCTCGTGCGCGGCGACGACCAGCGACAGCTCGGACCCGGTGCCGATCAGGATCACGTCGGGCGTGCCCGCACTGTCCGCAAGGACATAGGCACCCTTCAGCACCCCTTCCGCCGGCGCGTACTTCTCCCGGTCGAGCGTCGGCAGCGCCTGGCGCGAGAAGATCAGCGCGGTCGGGCGGTCGGCGAACTCCAACGCCGCGCGCCACGCATAGGCGACCTCGTTGGCGTCACCCGGCCGGATCGTGTCCAGCCCCGGGATCGCACGCAGGCTGGCCAGATGCTCGATCGGCTGGTGGGTCGGCCCATCCTCGCCGACGCCGATCGAGTCGTGGGTGAACACCCAGACGCTCGCCAGCTCCATGATCGCCGACAGCCGGATCGGCGGGCGCATGTAGTCGGCGAAGACCAGGAAGGTCGAGCCGTAGCCGCGGACATGGCTGAGCGTCATGCCGTTCACGACCGCGCCCATGCCGTGCTCGCGCACGCCGAAGTGGAAGTTCTGGCCGGCGTAATTGCCCGGCTCGAACGACGCGGCGCCCTTGATGTCGGTTTTGGTCGAGGGCGACAGGTCGGCCGAGCCGCCGATCAGCCACGGCACCCGCTTGGCGAGCGCGTTCAGCACCTTGCCGCCGGAGTCGCGGCTGGCGAGGCCCTTGGCGTCGGCCGGGAAGACCGGCACGTCCACGTCCCACCCCTCGGGCAGCTTGTCGCGGAGCATCAGGTCCAGCTCCGCCGCAAGATCGGGATGCGCGTCCCGATAGCGGACCAGCATCGCGTCCCATTCCTCGCGCGCCTTGCCGCCCCTATCGCGCATCGCGGCACGGAACCCTTCACAGACCCCCTCAGGGATGTAGAAGTCCTTGTCCTCGGGCCAGCCATACGCCTTCTTGGTGGCGCGGATGTTGTCGGCGCCCAGCGGTTCGCCATGCGCCTTCTCGCTGCCCGCCTTGGGGCTGCCCCAGCCGATCACAGAATGGACGACGATAAAGGTCGGCTTGTCCTCGCACGCCTTGAAACTGTCGAGCGCCGCTGTGAGCGCGCCGACGTCGTTGGCGTCGTCGACATGGATGACGTTCCAGCCGTAAGCCTGGAACCGCTTGCCGACATCCTCGGTGAAGGCGAGTTCGGTTTCGCCCTCGATGGAGATGTGATTGCTGTCGTACAGCCAGCACAGGTTGGACAGCTTCAGGTGCCCGGCCAGGCTCGCCGCCTCGGACGCCACGCCCTCCATCATGTCGCCGTCGCCGCACAGGACGTAGACGTCGTGGTCGAAGATCGGAAAGCCGTCCCTGTTGTAGCGCGCGGCCAGCCAGCGCTCCGCCATCGCCATGCCGACCGAGTTGCCGCAGCCCGCGCCCAGCGGGCCGGTGGTCGTCTCGACGCCGGTGGTGTGGCGATATTCCGGATGGCCGGGCGTCTTGGACGACAGCTGGCGAAAGCCCTTGATGTCGTCGAGGCTGACCGCCTCCTCACCCGTCTTGTTGCCGTCCGCGTCGATTTCCTCGATCCCGGCCAGGTGGATCAGGCTGTAGAGCAGCATGGACGCATGGCCCACCGACAGCACGAAGCGGTCGCGATTGGGCCAGTCAGGGCGGGTCGCATCGTAGCGCAGGAAGCGGGTCCAGATCGTGTGCCCAACCGGCGCCAGCGCCATGGGCGTGCCGGGATGGCCCGAATTGGCGGCCTGCACCGCATCCATGCTGAGCGTCCGGATCGTGTCGATGGCCAGCCGTTCGGGGCTGCCGTCCTCGTGCACCGCATCGGCGGCAGGCGTCGTGGTCTGGTTTTCGGCCATGGGAAGAAAAGCCTCGCTTTCGTTTTCCCGAACGCGTGCGCGCCCGTTTCAGTTGCCTCTCGACGGCGGTCTTACGCGCTGGTGCGCGGGGCGGCAACGGCTCAGCTGTTAGCGCTAACGGAGTATCCTAAGTGGTTGGAAGTGCTGGCTCCATCCGGGTAACGATGCCATCGCCGGCCACATAGGCGGCATCAATCTCGCTCAGGAACAGACCGTGTCCCACCACGCCCGGCACCGAATCGAGCGCCGACGCCAACCGGGCGGGATCGGCGTCCCTCATGCCCAAAGCATCGAGGATGATGTTGCCGCCGTCCGTCCGAAACGGCGCGTCCTCGCCGCCGCCGATCACCGGTTGCAGGCCGAGCCGAACCAGGGCGCTCGCCACAAAGCTGCGGGCGAAGGGCAGCACTTCCACCGGCAGCTTTGCCGCGCCGAGCCGCTCGACGCGCTTGGGCGCGTCCGCGATCGCGATCATGCGCCGGGATGCGGCCGCCACGATCTTTTCGCGCACCATCGCCCCACCCGCGCCCTTTATCGCGCGGCACGCCGGGTCGATCTCGTCCACCCCGTCGATGGTCAGGTCCAGCCGCGCGACATCGGCAAAGTCGCGCACGGGCAGGCCGAGCGACCGGGCCAGCGCCGCGCTGGCATCGGAGGTGGCGACCGTGTCGATCCGCAACCCCTGCCCGGCCCGTTCGCCGAGCAGCCGGATGGCGTGCGCCGCGGTGGAGCCCGTACCGAGCCCCACCAACATGCCCGCCTGTACCTCGTTTACCGCCGCTTCGGCGGCCGCCCGCTTATCGTCGTCCCGCATGGGCCTGAAACGTCCAGCCGCTCGTTAGGGGCCAACGTCCGGAAGTCCTCGCAAAATATAGGTCAGTGTTTGCAACCCATCATGGCTTGGTGCATGTCGCGGTCAGCGGGCGCCGGCCCATTTAACCTTTGTTAGCGGGCAGGAGCGCCGTTGCCGTTGTTCACCTCTCCTCGCCGCCATCCTGTGGCTCTAACGTTCGCGGCTACCATCCTGCTGACTGCTTGCGGCGGCGGTGACCAGGCCGCGCAAAAGGGCGGCGGACGCGCGGGCCAGCCGGGACAGGGCACGCCCGAGGTCGGTTTCGTCGTGGTTCATCCGTCCGACGCCGCGCTGACCACCGAACTGGCCGGGCGCACCAGCGCCTTTGAAAGCTCGGATGTTCGCCCGCAGGTGTCGGGAATCATCCGCCGCCGCTTCTTCACCGAAGGATCGATCGTCCGGCGGGGACAGCCGCTCTATGAGATCGATCCCCGCGTTTACCGCGCGGCAGTGAACGAGGCTAGCGCCAACCTGCAAAGCGCGCAGGCCAATGCGGAGGCGACGCGCATCCAGGCCGAGCGCTTCCGCCCGCTTGCGGAGATCGAGGCCGTCTCTCGCCAGGAATATACCAACGCGGTCGCCCAGGCGCGCCAGGCGCGGGCATCGGTGGCGCAGACGGGCGCTCAGCTCCAGACCGCGCAGGTCAACCTGGGCTTTACCACCGTCCCCGCGCCGATCACCGGCAAGATTGGGCGTTCGCTGTTCACCGTCGGCGCGCTGGTCCAGGCGAGCCAGACCGATCCCCTGGCGCAGATCCAGCGGCTCGACCCCATGTTCGTCGACATTCAGCAATCGGCAAACGACCTGCTGTCGCTCCGCCGCTCGCTGAGCGGCAGCGGCCTGGTGCCGGCGCGCGCGACCGTGCGCCTGAAGCTGGGCGACGGCAGCGATTATCCCCATACCGGCACCGTGGAGTTCACCGAGGCCGTGGTCGATCCGGCCACCGGCACCGTAACGCTCCGTGCGCGGTTCCCCAACCCGGAGGGGCTGCTGCTGCCCGGCATGTTCGTGCGGGCGACCTTTGCGCAGGCGATCGACACCGGCGCTTTCCTCATCCCGCAGCCCGCCGTGACCCGCGATCCGAAGGGGACCGCGACCGTTATGGTGGTCGGGCAAGGCAACAAGGCCGTCCAGCGCACCGTTACCGCCGAGCGTACCCAGGGAGGGTCATGGGTCGTGACGGGCGGACTTCGCGACGGCGACCGGATCATCGTGCAGGGCCTGAGCAAGCTGCGCCCCGGCCAGTCGATCAAGCCGGTCCCCGCCAACACGCCCGAACGCATCGGCCCGCCTCAACAGGGCGAGAATGGCAGCGGTGCGGGCGGCCAGGGCGGCGCCACGCGGGGCGGCCAGTCCGGCGGCCAGAGCAAGGCCGGCTGACGAGCGATGCTGTCACGCGTCTTCATCGACCGGCCGATCTTCGCCTGGGTCATCGCGATCATCGTCATGCTCGGCGGGATTGGCGGCATCATGGCGCTGCCGATCGCCCAATATCCGGACGTTGCGCCGCCGCAGGTGACGATCCGGGCCAATTATCCCGGCGCCTCCGCCCAGACGTTGCAGAACTCCGTCACCCAGGTGATCGAACAGACGCTAACCGGGATCGATGGCCTGCTGTATTTCAGCTCGGCCTCCTCGGCGCGCGGGTCGGTGACGATCACGGCGACCTTCAACAAGGGCACCGATCCCGACATCGCGCAGGTTCAGGTGCAGAACCAGGCGCAGCAAGCGCTTTCCCGCCTGCCGCAGCAGGTGCAGCAGCAGGGGCTGATCGTCCGCAAGTCGAATCCCGACTTCCTGCTGATCGCGGCCATCTATGACGAAACCGACCAGCATTCTTCCCAGGACGTGTCGGATTATCTCGCGTCCAACCTCCAGGACCCTCTGGGCCGCATTCCGGGCGTCGGCGACACCAACGTGTTCGGCACCCAATATGCCATGCGGATCTGGCTGAATCCGACTGCGCTCGCCGCCTACCAGCTGATGCCGGGCGACGTCATTACCGCCATCCAGAACCAGAATACGGAGGTCGCGGCGGGTGAGATCGGCGGCCAGCCCCAGCCGGACACCCAGCTGCTGAACGCGACCGTCACCGCCCAGTCGCGCCTCCAGACGCCGGAGCAGTTCGCCAACATAATCCTTAAAACACAGGCGAACGGCGCGACCGTCCGGGTCAAGGATATCGGCCACGTCGAGCTGGGCGCCGAGGATTATGCGACGCAGAGCAGGATCAATGCCCATCCCGGCGCCGGCATCGCCGTCCTGCTGGCACCGGGCGCCGACGCCCTGACCACCGCGGAGCTGGTCAAGGCGCAGATCGACCAAGCCGCCAAGAGCTTCCCGCCCGGTTTCAAATACGCCTACGCCAACGACGCGACCAACTTCATCAAGCTGTCGATCGACGAGGTGGTGAAGACGCTGATCGAGGCGATCATCCTGGTCGTCATCGTCATGTTCGTCTTTCTGCAAAGCTGGCGCGCGACGCTGATCCCGACGATTGCGGTGCCCGTCGTGCTGCTCGGCACGTTCGGCGTATTCTATCTGGCCGGTTTCTCGATCAACACGCTCACCCTGTTCGGGCTGGTGCTGGCGATCGGCCTGCTGGTCGACGACGCGATCGTGGTCGTCGAGAATGTCGAGCGCCTGATGGACGAGGACCCGAGCCTGTCCCCGCGCGAGGCGACGATCAAGTCGATGGACGAGATCACGGTGGCGCTGGTCGCGATCGCGCTGGTGCTGTCGGCGGTGTTCCTGCCCATGGCGTTCTTCGGCGGGTCCACCGGCGTCATCTATCGCCAGTTCTCGCTGACCATCGTGTCGGCGATGATCCTGTCGGTGCTGGTCGCCCTCATCCTGTCGCCGGCGCTGACCGCGACCCTGCTGAAGCAGAGGAAGCAGGACGAGCATGGCGACCCCGTCGAGGGAGGCTGGCTTGGCCGCCACCTGCCCCGTATCGCCCATGTCGTCGCGGTGGCGAAGGACAAGTTCAACAACGGCTTCAATCGGATGAGCGACAAGTACCGCGACTGGGTGCGCGCGGTGATCGATCGCAAATGGTTGTTCCTGTTGATCTATGGCGTCACGGTGGCGCTGCTCGTGGTGCTGTTCATGCGCCTGCCCACCGGCTTCCTGCCGACCGAGGACCAAGGCACGGCCTTGGTCCAGTTCCAGCTGCCGCCGGGCTCCACACAGGTCCGCACCACCGCCGTGCAGCGCGAGATCGAGCGCTACTTCACCCGCTATGAGGGCAAGAACATCGCCACCATGTTCTCCGCCACCGGGCGCGGCGGCGGTGGCGCTCCCGGCGGCCAGAATACCGGCCTCGCCTTCCTGGCGCTGTCCCCTTACGAGGACCGCAAGGGCGCGGAGAACAACGCCGATGCCATCACCGGCCGCGCGTCTGGCGCCTTTCGGAACATCCGCGACGCGCAGGTCTATGCGCTGGTGCCGCCCTCGATCCGGGGCCTAGGCCAGTCCAACGGCTTCACCACGGAGCTTCAGAACACCAGCGGCATGAGCCCGGAACAGTTCGGCAAGGCACGCGACGCCTTGCTCGCCCGAGCGGC
>CAKTFL010000081.1 GCA_934555855.1 uncultured Sphingomonas sp.
GCTGCATCCGCCGCCCACCTGGCCGCCATCGACGCCCTGCTGGCGCCGTCCGGCTACGCCGACGGCTTCGCCCGCGCCAGCCTGCCGCCGCCGGATAAATGCGCGTCGATAATATCGCCCGCGCCCGCCAGCGCTGCTCGGCTTGCCTCGGCGTCGTTGAGATCGGCAATGATGTCACCCCTGCTGCGCGAGAGGGCCACGCCGCGCCAGGCTGGCGTTCCGGCGATCTCTTCGAGGAGGGCCTTCCCGATGATGCCACCTGCACCGGCAACGAGTGCAACGTTGGTCAAGTATCTGCTCCGGGTTGACTGCGGGGAAGGATCACAGAACGATCCCCGCCTGCAAACTATCCGGCGCCGATGTTGGTGTTTTCAAGGGAGGCCGGTGCCATCCACAGCGCCGTCATGAACGAACGATCGGAGCTGAGAGAACGGCAGGTGCCGCTAATGACCGATTGTGGGTCCTCGCGGTCGCTAACCTGCCCGACAGGTAGCGACCCACTTCCCGCCGTTCGGTACGCCGGGGTCACCCGCTTAGTCTCGGCGATCCAGAATGCTTACCGCTCGCTCATTGGCTGGAGAAGCCGCGTCAGCAGAGTGCGTCGTAAAGTCGCGGTGCGAGTTGCAGATGGTGCCTCGCTCGTGTGCATGCCACGTAGAGCAGGTTGATCTGCTGGTCGGCATCCTCAGCCCGTTCCGCATCGCTGAGCCTGCGGGCTGCAAGTTCGGCCGGCGGTTCGAAATCTTCAAGCACGATAACGCTGTCCCACTCACGCCCTTTTGCCTTGTGGGCGGTGGAGACGACGATCTGTGCCGAAGCTTCGTCGACGCGGTGCAACTGGGCAAGCCTTTCCAGCAAGGCGTCGAGGCGGTCGCCGTGCTTGTCGACAATGTCGCGCATTCGGCGCATCTCGGCATCACCTTGCTCTGCGGCATGCTCGAGCGCCCGCCAGTGCGTAAAGCGGGCGATCGATGGGTCCACCACGCTTCCGTGACGTCCGGCGCGCAATGCACGGGCGGAGCGCAGCTGGATGCGCAACTCGTCCAGCCCGCCGACCAGATGGAAGGGTCGGTTTATGGAGGCGAGGCTTTCGAACAGGCGCGCGTTGGTACGCGCCAGGATCGCCGTGCCGGGGCGGGATCCGACCTTCCCGGAGTAGCGGGTGACGGCCGTGTCCATAGCGGGGTTGCCGCGAAGCCTGTGCTGCGGTGGCCTCCCGCTGTGGGAAAGGATCCGGTTGGCGAGCGCCGCAATCGCGGGACCAAAGCGCCAGCTCTGCGTAAGGGGCATCTCCTGGACGGCGAACTGGCTCATCGCGTCGATCGCGCCGCGGAAGCGATAGATCGACTGGTAGGGATCGCCTACCACCACGATCGGCACCTGCGCCTTGCGCGCGATCGACACGAGCACCGGGTTGAGATCCTGCGCCTCGTCGAGCAGCAGGTAGTCGTAGCCTTTGATGCGCCGCTTCATCTCAAAGCGTTTCAGGTAGATGTCGTGCGTGAACGGGTGATCGTTCTCGGCGAAGTCGAGCAGCTTGAGGGTGATCGCACCGGCCATTCGCCTTATCTCTAGGTTCTGCTTGCGGTTCGCGATATCGCAGTGCTCGCGAAGAACCTTAGTTCCCTCGCACGCCAGGAAGCGCTCGATCGTGCGCAGGATCGCCGGCCGGACCCGCAGGAGAGGGACGCCGGCCACGCCTCGTATATCTCCGGAGAAGCGGTCGAGGTGTTCAAGGGTGAGGCGCTTAGTCAGCCGATCGCTGATCCTGGAGACGCCCAGTTCGCGATGGGCAAAGCTATGCGCCGTACGCGCCTCGACGTTCACCGGAAGTCGGCGGGCCGCCTCCTGTGCAATCGATCGGTTGAAAGCGAGGTATAGACCGCGTCCCTGCCATCGCCGGCCGTAAGCCTCAAGAGTCGACGTCTTTCCGCAACCCGCGCCGGCGAGCACCTTGATCGTCTCAGTGGGTGGGCGTTCGAGGATGGCCTGCTGTTCGTCGGTGAACTTCACGGGGTCTCTGCGCTTCCAATTCGATCCGGGTGCGCGCGACCCGGCATCGACGATCCGTAGCGCATGGTCTCTTCAAGGGCGAGTGAGGGCAAGCCGGTCCAATTCCTGCACCCACGTTTGAAGTCCTGCTCGTGGCCGTCGTGGATGGTCTGGCTAGTGACGATGGTGGCGGTCTGGTCAGGATCGACCGGCATGGTGGCGAGAAGCTACAAGGTAGCCCGTCCGTTGCCCGGTCACCGCCTGCACATCTCGCCCGTGTCCACCAACATCAGGGCAGGCCTATCAGCTTTAGCGCCTGGCTAATCGTGTAGCGCGTCACCGAGCCGCCACGGGCCGCCGTCAAACCACAGGCACTGCACGCGGCTACTAACTGGCTGATGGTCGGGCGGCCGTCGTGATCGCCGCTATCGCGGCGGTAGGCGGTGATCGCATCCTGGATGCACCGGATCACCAGTTCACCCCGTTCATATGCCCGGGCACGACGATAACCATGCCGAAGCGCCAAATCTGCAATGCCGTCCATCATCAATGATAATTGATAACGGATTATCATGGTAGGATCATCATGGTTCGACGAAACCGGAGCCGCGCTCAATACGCTGCACCACGCTGCCTGGTGCTCGATCATCTTAAAGCTGACAAATGCCACGATCGAGATGCTGTTTGGTGTCTCGATATTCCTGCCGTCTTCGTTGGCCGTGACCAAGGGAGTCTGAACGGGCGTCTGGAATTAGAAAGCGGGATCGGAGGGAGTGTCGGCTTCCGCGCCGCCGGAGCTAGCCTACTTGCTTGGTGACCTCCGTGTCATGGCGGAGGGCCGCTGCGATCATCGCCGCCAAGGCTTCCTCGGCCCGCTGTCGCCCGGCAGTATCTTTAGCCAGCAGATCTTGCCGGACCCATTCAGGTGCGCGGCGCATGACGCTGGTGATCAATGCAAGCTGCTCATCGTTCATCCCGGCACATCGTCCCTTCTGTTGCAAGTGTTCCGTGGACCCGGGATGATGAACAAGGCAACCTGGTCCGGCCAGAGCCGCAGGTGCGAAAATATGAATAGATGTCTGAAACTGAGGGCCGGCAAGGGAGGTGGGAGCGTGCGGTTGTGGGTCGTGGCGACCACCAAGCCAGTAAGCGGTTGTGCCGGTCATTCGCGGGTGATCGGACGCTTTCCAGCGCCATGGTTTCCTCTTGGTGCCGCGCCCTGAGTGTTCGTCGTGTCCGCGACCGCGCGCAATACAAAGTTCATCGTATCCTGTCCCGGGGCCTGCCAGGGCATGAGCACGTCGAAGTGCGTGGCCCGGGGCGGGCGGGCGGTGAATACCGGGTCGCCTGCCGCCCGCGCGCGTCTGATGTACGGCTCCATATACTGCCCGAGCCCGCCGAGAATAAGATATTGGGGGACGGCTAGCGGCAGGTGATCTTGTGCCGTTGCGTCGCGGTAACGCTGCGGCACCTGCGCTGGTGTACCGCCCATAAAGGGGACGATCGCGGGCTCACCGCAAATTTCGGCATCAACCCCGATGAACTCAGCAAGCGCACCCGGACCATCGACCGCAACAACCGCGCGTGGCATGAGGGGGTTGGCGACGTAAAGCGCGCTTGAAGCCGGCAAGCGATCCCGCGTCGCGCTCCACAACGCGATCTGAGCTCCGGCGGAGTGGCCTACCACGACGACGCGACCTGGATCGAGGCGGAACCGGGAAGCCACAACCCTGACACCGTCGATCCCTTTTCCCACATCCGACATCGTTCCGGGCCATCCGCCGCCAGCTTCACCGACCCGGCGATAGGTGACATTCACCGACGCGACGCCACGTCGGCGTAGGGCGTCGGCAAGCGGTGCCATGTCTCGGGGTTGGCCGTAGGTCGTGTTCCAACAGCCCCCATGCACCAGAACCGCGACGGGAAACGGACCGCGCCCCGAAGGCACCCGCACATCGATCATCTGATTGGAACCGGACCCGTATCGGATGCGTGCCGCGGGCATGCTGATTTGTGCACGAGCAAGCGCCGGCGGACCGTGCGTGTAGAAGCGGTAGCCGATGTATCCCAAACCCCCGGCGAGCACGATCAGCAATCCGCCACAAACCTTGGCCGCACGCCGCATCCAAAGCTTCATGGAGCCCTCTCACTCTCCTGCTTGTGCTATTCCGGCGTCGGGAAGGTGCACCGGTCACTACAGCCGGTCAACACCTCCAAATAGTTTGATGAGCCATCCTGACCGCTGTTTGCTCGGCCAGTCCGAAAGCTTCCTACACAATCGCCGGTTCAGAGATCAATGGATGGCCGGAGTCGGTGAGCGGGAAAGATGCCGCGAGTGACTGCTTATGGGTCGAGTTCGCCGGCGAGTTGTGGTCACAAGTTCCCGATTATTAACCGTAGAAATTGCAGTTCTATTTGCGAAGCGGCGCTACCTTGCCAGCGCAAATGCTACTCCGTCGAAGTCGTCAAAGCTGCTGAGAAGCTGAAGCGCTCGACAAGGCCGTCGTTGGGAGCCAGCGTCGCCTGCATGCTGAAGCTTCAGATGTTCATGCCCCGAACCGCGGCGCTGATCGCTGCCACAAGCCTCGCCGTGGCCGGCTGTGACCGTGCTCCTGACAGACCAAGCGCCCTGACAACTGAAGCGCAACCCTCGAAGGCCCTTGAGCTGCACAAGCTTTGTGTCGCCGGTCGCCTCGTTGTGTAGGATCAGGTCGATGCCGTTGTCGTAGACAGGGAGGAAGGCGTTGTATCCCTGGTTGAGTGCGACGGTAACCAAGCGTTGCGATTTACGACCTCGATAGCATCGCTGCTCAGGACGATCATCCGACGCGCATCAACTGGGAGGGGTAGGGGGCGACCACGTCCTTCAAATCATCCCAGGGCGCCGACAACCAGCGGTCATAATCATCGTCGTAAAGAATCACAGGCATCGCCTTGGGGTGGATTGGCGCGACAACCGCGTTCGGCTCTGTCGTTAGAAAGCCGTAGGCGTTTCCGCGCTCGGTCGGCCGCCAGATGCCGGCGAAGGCGAAGGTGGGCCGACTAGGCTCGTCAAACCAGTGCAGTGGCTTCCTGCCGTTCTCGCCGGGAGTCTGGCCATACTCCGAGAACGACGTCACCGGCACCAGGCAGCGCCGCGCCGGCGTGGTCAGCATCGACCTCCAAAAAGCTGAGCGGAGGTTGCGCACGTTGGTCACGTACTTGATCAGCTTGGTCGCCGGGTCCCGCTTGCTCGGCACCTGGGTTGGCACGCCCCATTCCATGCGCTCGATCTTCCGATCGGCGCCGTCCTGAACAATCACCGTGCCGTAGGAGGGTGTCTTCTTGCCGGTTGGGAAGATGTCGCCAGCCGGGAAAGTTTGATCTGCCTCATAGGGCGCGCGGATGCCGAACACTGCGGCCACCTCGGCCTCGTTTGTCCTCAGCCGGTAATGATTGCACATCCGCGCCTCCCGTTGGCGCCGGCGACAGGATCGCCGGCGCCTATGCCTCAGAGCTTGTCCTTCAGTCCCTTGGCAGGGGTGAACGACACCTTTTTCGAGGCGGCGATCGTTATCGCCTCGCCGGTCGCCGGGTTGCGGCCCTGGCGCTCGGGACGGTCCTTGACCGCGAACTTGCCGAAGCCGGCGATCGAGACTTCCTCGCCCTTGGCCGCGGCGGCCGCGATCTGATCGAACACGGCCGTGACCGCCTTCTTCGCGTCTGCCTCGGACGAGCCCGTCACATCGGCTACGCCCTTTGCCAGTTCACCAACATTCATGCTCTTCGTTCTCCTTCGGAAAGCCGGTACGCACCTTACCCGCCGCCGGTGGAGACACAAAGGTTGAGCTGGGTAAGGGGGTACACCTGACCCGGAGCCTCAAAGCGGCTATCGCTCGCTGAGCCGTTCGCGTGTGACGCGCGGGTCCTCGAACAGGTCGCGCAGCGCGCGCAAGCGAAACACGTTCCACCAGCGCTGCCAGCGGTGCTCGGCCGCGTCGTGGATCATGTGGCAGCGCTGGCAGAGCGCCTTAAGGTTCGCCGGCACGTTGTTGCCCGGATCATGGTCGAGGTGCGCGCAGGCGAGCACGACATAGGTCATGCGAACGCTGGCCAGCGCAAAGCCGCCCTTGATGGCGATGCGCTTGCCGCGATTGGATCGCCAGCACTTCGCGTCCGCGTCCCACCATCGCCCGTCGCCCAAATGCGGAACCCGCCGGAGGTGCGGCCGGGCGCAATGCTCGCAGCGCTTGCCGGCGCGATCGAAGCGGATCTGGCCCGACAGCTGCTGCCAGTCGATCGGGTAGAGCCATCGGTTTTCCGCTCGGATCGGCATGGCGATTCTATGAGTCATGCGCGCGGCTCGGGAAAGCGAAATCTTCCTGCTTTGTCGCCGGTACGTTTTGCTACCGTTCCGCTGTGGGGCGGTGCAGGCGACCGATCCGGGGTTGACCGATGCGGCTTGGTAACGGAACATAGGGGGAACAAGTAGAGTCTTGAACCCTGATGCCTGTCGCCCTCGAGCCCGCCGCGCCCAGTATCGCGCACCTGCGAACGATCGCCACACCGGCGACCGATTACCGGGTGCTGCCGTTCGGCGTCGACGCGATCGACAGGCGACTCGGGGCAGGCGGCTTGCGTGCCGGCGCGCTTCACGAAGCGACTGCGCGCAGCGGCTCGTTGGTCGACGATGCCGCCACCACGCTGTTCCTCGCCGGCATCGCCGCCCGCGAGGCAGCAGGAACCGGTGGGCCGGTGCTATGGGCCAGCTGTCGGGCGGACCTGTACGCACCCGGCCTCGCGCAAGCTGGCCTGCCTGCGGCCAGCGTCATCCATGCACAGCCGCGCGACGATGCGACCCTGCTCGCCGTGATCGAGGATGCGGTGCGCGACGGTACGCCATCCGCAATCGTCGCGGAGGTGAGCAAGGTGTCGATGGTCGCGACCCGGCGCCTGCAGCTGGTGGCGGCCGATGCCGACATGCCCGTCCTGCTGCTGCGTCGCCGGCGCGGTTTGGAGCAGGACCCGCTCGGCGAGCCATCGGCTGCGTGGACGCGCTGGCGGAT
Source organism: uncultured Sphingomonas sp. (assembly GCA_934555855.1). The sequence continues at coordinate 7,038 of CAKTFL010000081.1, forward strand.
CGGCACCGCATCGTCCGAGAAGCTGGACGTCGCGGGTGTGGGGAGGGCGAGGTGGTCGGTCGAGCTCGCGCGTCAGCGTGGGGGTGAGGCTTTCTCCCTGATCGTGGAGGGCAGCGATGAGACGGGTCGTCTCGCTGTTCCTGCCGAACTTGGCCGTGGAGCGGCTGAGACGGTTGGAACGGTCCGCTTCGCGGCCGCCTGAACGGCCGGCGCTCCAGCTTCCGGTCGACGATGACCCCGGCGCCTGCTCGGTGCCGCGGGGTGGCGGATGGCGACCTGGTGCGCGGTGGGCGCGCGAGGGCACACCGTCGCGTGCCGACATCGAGGCCCAGATCGCGGCTCTGCCGACACACGCCCAGCCGCCGATGCGCGAGCTTGGCCGGCGTTCGGAGGCGGTAAGCCATCCCTACAAGGCGGCGACCCCGGCTGTACGGGTCAGCGTGCCCGCTGCAACGCCGATCGAACATGCGCCGCTGGCGCTGATCGGCAAGGTCGGCCGGCGAGAGGAGGTGGTAGCCGCCTGCAGCGGAGCGCGGGCGCTTGGCATCCATCCCGGCATGGCAGCGACGCACGCCCGCGCGCTGGTGTCGGACCTCAACTTTCGCCCTGCCGAACCAGAAGCCGACGCAGGCCTGCTCGACCGTTTGGCGCTGCTCGCGGTGCGGCGCTGGTCGCCGATCGCGGCGGTGACGCCGGCGGACGGCCTGTGGATCGACCTTGCAGGCTGCGACCATCTCCATGGCGGCGAGGAACGCTTCTGCCGTCGGCTGCTTGCCTTCTGTCGCCGCGCCGGCTTCACTGCCCGGGTTGCGATCGCGGACACTGCCGGCGCGGCGCACGCGCTCGCCCGCTACGGGGCAGCGGACCTCACGCGGGTCGAACCGCACGCCACGGCCGCGCAGCTCCGCCACGGCGGCGGGCACGTCCGCCACCTCGAAGTTGAGCACGGTGAACGACGCGGGTCTGTGCGCCTCGCCCTTCGGGTAGAGCAGGACGTCGTGGCGCGCCAGGTGCAGGAGCAGCAGCCCGTCCCGCTCCTCGGCGTCCAGGCCGAGCACGTCGGCGTAGAAGGCGCGGGCGGCGGGGACGTCCGCCACGGAGTAGCCGCTGAAGGCCTCGCTGAGGTCGAGCACGTCGGACTCCTTCGTCGTCGGCGGCCCGGCGGGCCGGGTGCGTCCAGCCTGCAC
>CAKTFL010000082.1 GCA_934555855.1 uncultured Sphingomonas sp.
GCCTCGAACCAGGCGCCGGGCGCCGGGTTCATAGCCCGGACCAGCCGCTCGACTTCCACGGCCGGTCGCGACCAGTCGATCCGCGCCTCCGCCTTGTCGATCTTGGCGGCATAGGTCACGCCCTCGTCCGGCTGCGGCTCGGCGGTCAGTGTGTCCAGGCTGGCCAGCGCCTCGATCATCAGCGCGGCGCCGAGCGTCGACAGCTCGCCGGTCAGAGCGCCGGCCGTCTTGCCCTCGATGGTCACCTTGCCGTCGAGCAGCACCGGCCCGGTATCCAGCCCCGCTTCCATTTGCATGATGCACACGCCCGTTTCGGCATCGCCGGCCAGGATGGCGCGCTGGATCGGCGCCGCGCCCCGCCAGCGCGGCAGCAACGAGGCGTGGACGTTCAGGCATCCGTGCGCCGGCGAGGCCAGGATCGGGCGCGGCAGGATCAGGCCGTAGGCGGCGACCACCGCGACGTCCGCTCCCAGCGCGGCGAACTCCGCCTGCTCCTCCGCCCCCTTCAGCGACACCGGCGAGCGCACGACGATGCCCAGCTCTTCGGCGCGCCGCTGGACGGGGGAGGGGACCAGCTCGCGCCCGCGCCGCCCGGCCGGCCGGGGCGGCTGGGTATAGGCCGCGACCAGCTCATGCCCTCCCTCGACCAGCGCCGAGAGGACCGGCACCGCGAAGTCAGGCGTTCCCATGAAAACGATCCGCATGGGTCAGCGCTCTCCACGCTGGCGATGACCGGCGCAACCCCCTATCTGTTCCGGATGGCTTCCCCGGAAATCGAGGCATTGACGCAGGCGCTGTCGCGGCTCCCCGGCCTGGGACCGCGCTCTGCCCGTCGTGCCGTGCTGCACCTGTTGAAGAAGCGCGAGGCGGCGCTTGGCCCCTTGCGGGCGGCGCTGGAGGCGGTCGACGAACGGCTGGAGACATGCTCCACCTGCGGCAATGTCGACACCGCCAACCCGTGCGCTATCTGCGCCGACCCGCGCCGGGACGCGCGCGCGCTGTGCGTGGTCGAGGAGGTCGCCGACCTTTGGGCGCTGGAGCGGTCGCGGCTGTTTCCCGGCCGCTTTCATGTGCTGGGCGGGCGGCTGTCGGCGCTGGAGGGTATCCGGCCCGAGGATCTGGCGATCGACGCACTTATCCGACGCATCGAGGGGGGTGGGACCGACGAGGTCGTGCTCGCGATGAACGCGACGTTGGAGGGGCAGACCACCGCCCATTACATCGCGGAGCGGATCGAGCGCTTTCCCGTCCGGGTGACGCAGCTTGCTCACGGCCTGCCGGTCGGGGGCGAGCTGGATTATCTTGACGAGGGGACGCTGGCGCAGGCGCTGCGCGCGCGCCGTCCGGTGGCCTGACCCGACCTGATCGGGGCTCAGGATAAGGTCATCTATCTCGCTGCCGCAGCGCCCTTTTCCGTGAAGTCGATCCTGATCCGCACCCAGCTGCCGACCAGGCGCTGGCCGCCGATCCTGGGCGGGATGACCAGGAACTGCCACGCCGCCTGACGGATCGAATTGGCGAGGCCCGACCCGGCCGGCGATTCGCCGAGCGTGCGGCAATCCTCGACATGGTAGCGCTCCGCCGTGCGGCAGGCGATCATTGCCCATCCGCCCGCCGGCGCGCCCTTACGGAGGTAGAAGGACAGCTCGGCATTCGTTGGCTCGCGATACCAGTCGGCATTGTAGAGCTTCTGGCCGCCCGGCCCATCGCCCGGCCCGGCCACCGCCGCGGAGTCGCCGGCCGAGCCGTCCGCGCTGCCGCTCGTCCCCCCGCTCGCGCCGTCCTCACCGGCGCGCCCGTGCCGGGGCACCGTGGCGAGGTCGAAATTCTCGCGCATGTATGCCCAGTCCGATGGCGCAGGGCTGGCGGCCGGGACTGGGACGGGCGGGGTAGGAACGCTGGGTGGCGCCGGTGACGCCGCGGCCGCTTTTGCCGCGCGCCGCTGTTCACGCTGCACCGTCCGGCGCGCGGGCTGGGGCGTCTCGCCGGCGTCGGGCAGCAGTTCGAACGTCGTCTGCTCGCGCGCCTTGGGCGGCTCGTCGAGCGAGGGACCCAAGCGAAGGAGGAGCCAGACCAGCAGCAGGTGCGCCGCGATCGTCAGCCCGATCGAGACGCCGCGCCGACGCAGTGCCGCAGGGCTGCGGTCCGACGATCGCTGGAGGTACGCCGAACGCATCGCCGGTTCGCCTATCGCGGGTCCGGCGGCGCGGCAATATCGTCCTGTCGCTTGACGCTCGGCCGGCCGGGACCTAGCTCGCCGCCATGGCCGTTCTTCCCATCGTCGAGGTTCCCGACCCACGCCTGCGTCTCGTCTCACAGCCGGTGGAGGCGGTGGACGACAGCGTTCGCCAGCTCGTGTCCGACATGATCGAGACCATGTACGCCGCGCACGGCATCGGGCTTGCCGCGATCCAGGTCGGCGTCGACAAGCGCGTGCTCGTCATCGACCTGCAGGAGCAGGAGGATGAGGAGGGCAAGCCGATCCGCAATCCCCAAGCCTATATCAATCCCGAAATCCTGGAGGTTTCCGAGGAGCTGTCCGTCTATAATGAGGGCTGCCTGTCGATCCCGGATCAATATGCGGAAGTCGCGCGCCCTGCACGCTGCCGGCTGCGCTGGCTGGACGGGCAGGGTGACAGCCATGAGGAGGAGCTGGACGGGCTGCTCGCGACCTGCATGCAGCATGAGATCGATCACCTGAACGGCGTGCTGTTCATCGATCACATCTCCCGCCTGAAGCGCTCCATGCTGTTGAAGAAGCTCGACAAGGCACGCAAGATCGGTTGATCCCGGCGGCTCGCGAAAGGGGCTGTCCTACAGCGATCGTTCGGTCTATGTTCCCATTCTGCCGGGTCGTTCACCCGGCGAGAACAGGGGCTGGGCTTATGGCGTTTTGCCGGAAACTTCGGAAACTTCGGCGGCATGGCTGAGCTTGCGCTTGTTGCCGTGGTGGCCCTGCTCGCCGGGCTTCTGGTCGGCTGGCTGATCGCTGGCCGGCGTTCCGCCACCCTGTCGAGCGATCTTGCCGTTGCCCGGACGCGAGTGGCGGATGCGGATCTCGTCCGGCAGGCGCGGGACTCGGTGGAACGGGAGCGCAACGATGCCCTGCAGGAGCTGGCCGCCATTCGCGCCCAGGCGCTGTCGGCAGGCGAGGCGCACCGGGCATTGTCCCTCCAGCTCAACGAGGCGCAGGAAGCGTTGCGGGAGCTGTCGGCCCTGCGAGCCGAGGCGACCGCGCGGGAGGACGCGCACCAGAACACGCTGCGCCAGCTGAACGAGGCCAAGGAGGCGATGAACGCCCAGTTCGGCGCTGCCGCCGCCAAGGCGCTGGAGGGCGCGCAGGCCCAGTTCCTCGAACGTGCGCGCGCGCGCTTCGCCGAGTCGGAGCAGATGCAGGGCGAGCGCCTGGCGGCGCTGCTCCAGCCGGTCAACGAGCGGCTGCTGCGCTACGAGGAAGGCGTGCGGAAGGTCGAGGATGAGCGGCGGTCCGCATTCGGCGAGCTCAAGGGCCAGATCGAGGCGATGCGGGTCGGGCAGGAGCGGGTGTCGGGTGAAGCGGCGAAGCTCGTCAACGCGCTTCGCAACGCGCCCAAGGCACGAGGGCGCTGGGGCGAGCAGCAGCTGAGGAACGTCCTGGAAAGCTGCGGCCTGGCCGAACATACCGATTTCCAGACGGAGGTCAGCGTCACCGGCGAGGGCGGCGAGCGGCTGCGGCCCGACGCGATCGTCCGGGTGCCCGGCGGCAAGTCACTGGTGATCGACGCGAAGGTGTCGCTGAATGCCTATCAAGACGCGTTCGGGGCGGTGGACGAGGCGGATCGGCTTGCAGGGCTGACCGCACACGCCGCGTCGATGCGCGCGCATGTCAACGGGCTCGGCGCCAAAGCCTATTGGCACCAGTTCGCGGATGCGCCCGATTATGTCGTGATGTTCGTGCCGGGCGAGCATTTTCTGTCCGCCGCGCTGGAGCATGATCCGCAGCTATGGGACTATGCCTTCGACCGAAGGGTGCTGCTCGCGACGCCCACCAACCTGATCGCGATCGCCCGCACCGTGGCCGCGGTCTGGCGGCAGGAGATGCTGGCCAGCCAGGCGCGCGAGATCGGCGCGCTCGGCAAGGAGCTGTACCAACGCCTGTACGTGATGGGAGGACATGTCGCCAAGCTCGGCAAGAACCTAGACACCGCGATGGGCGCCTACAACGCCTTTGTTGGCAGCCTGGAAAGTCAGGTGCTGACCAGCGCCAAGCGGTTCGAGGCGCTCAACATCGACACGGGCGGCAAGTCGATCGAGGCGCTGCCGGTCGGCGAACAGGCGGTGCGTCCGCTGACCAAGCTGACCGTCGTCACCGAATAGCGCGGAATAAGGTAGGGCTGATCCGGCGGCGCGGGGAATGCTGGGGGAGGCTGGGGGGACGTGGTAGTCCGGGGTGGCGCGCGATGCTTGGATCGCTTCGCTGGAGCTTGATCCGTCCGAGCTGAATCAATCACGTCTCTTGTACCCCGCGAAGGGGGTCCAGTCTGGGCCTCCGCCTTCGCGGGAGCGCATGGCAGGGGTGAGTGGCGGATCTGAACTGTTTTGACATGCCTGAGACAGCGTCTTCGCTCGCAACGACGGCTGGACACGATATCGTCTCTCACAAGGGAGACACCCCGGCACTTGCGCCTCAGCGTTGCCGGGCCAGCACCTCATAGGCCATCACGGCCGTGGCAACCGCAGCGTTGAGGCTGTCGGCCTTGCCCAGCATCGGGATCTTGACCAGCAGGTCGCAGGAGGCGGCATAGTCGGCCGGCATTCCCTGCGCCTCGTTGCCGGTGAGGAGGAAGGTCGGCGCGGTATAGCGCGCCGAGCGATAATCGGCGTCCGTATCAAGGCTGAGCCCGACCAGCTGGCCGGGTCCCGTCCGCAGCCAGTCGAGAAAGGGCGTCCACTCGGTCCGGACAACGGGAATGGTGAACAGCGCCCCCATGCTCGCCCGCACCGCCTCGACCGAATAGGGGTCGACGCACTCGCCGATCAGGATCAGCCCGCCCGCGCCGACCGCGTCGCCGGTACGCAGGATGGTGCCGAGATTGCCCGGATCGCGCAGCCGCTCCGCGACCAGCCAAATGCCCGATGCTGTCCGGTCGAGATCGTCCAAGCTCGTCCCGAACTCGTCGAACACGCCCACCACTGTCTGCGGGTTATCCTTGCCCGACAGCTTGCCGAGGATGTCGGGCGTGGTTTCGATCGCCTCGCCGCCCGCGCTCTCGACCGCCACGACCAATTCCCGGACGAGCGAATGGCTGGCGCTGGCGGCGGCGAAGAACAGCAGCCGTGGCAGGCGCCCGGTCTCGCGCGCTTCGGTCAGGATTCGCAGGCCCTCGGCCAGGAACTGCCCGGCGTCGCGCCGATGCCGCTTGTCGCGCAGGTCACGGACCTGCTTAACGAGCGGGTTGGAAAAGGCGGTGATCTGACGAGGCATGGTTCGTGTCGCGAAAGGCAGGTGAGGATCAATCCTCGCCGAACTTGGCCTCGACCAGCTCGACAAGCGCGCCGACCGCGCCCTCGGCGCCCGCGCCGTCGGCGCTGATCGTGATCGTGTCGCCATTGGCCGCGCCCAGCATCATCAACCCCATGATCGATGTGCCGGTTACCGCGCTGCCGTCCTTTTCCACCCGGATCTCGCAGCTTTGGGCGGATGCCAGCGTGACGAACTTGGCAGAGGCGCGGGCATGGAGACCGCGGCGGTTGGTGACCAGCACCGTGCGGGAAATCTGGCTCACGCGGCGGCTTCGCCCAGCACTTCGGATGCGACGGAGATGTATTTGCGGCCGGCCTCGCGCGCCGCGGCGACGGCATCGACGACCTTCATAGACTTGCGCGCGGAGCCGAGGCGTATCAGCATCGGCAGGTTCATGCCCGCGATCACCTCGACCCGGCCACGCTCCATCAGCGAGATGGCGAGGTTGGAGGGCGTCCCTCCGAACAGGTCGGTGAGCACGATCACGCCGCGCCCGGTATCGACGCGGGCGATCGCGTCGGCAATGTCGGCGCGCCGCTCCTCCATGTCGTCATCAGGCCCGATGGCGATGGTCGCGACCCCCTCCTGGGCGCCGACCACATGCACCATCGCGGTCACGAACTCATCGGCAAGGTGGCCATGGGTCACCAGAACAAGGCCGATCATCGGGCAAGCAATCCATTCATGTGCCGGCAGGCGTTCCTTCAAGCGAGTCCTGCGGCGCGGCCGCCAGATCGCGATGAGTCATGGTGGGCGAAAATCCGTTGCGGCGCAACCATGCTGCAATGCGGTCGGCGACATGGACGGATCGATGTCTCCCCCCGGTACAGCCGATCGCAACGGTAACGTATGACTTTCCCTCGACCTGATAGCGGGGGAGCAACAGCCCGAGCAGATCCTCGATCCGCGACACGGCGGGCTCATAAGCCGGGTCCTCAGCGACATAGGCGGCGACGTCCGGGTCGAGGCCGGTTCCGGGTTTCAGTGCCGGCACCCAATGCGGATTGCGGAGAAACCGCATGTCGAACACCAGGTCGGCATTGCGCGGCACCCCGCGTGAGAAGCCGAAGCTCATGACGGACAGCGTCGGCATGGCATCGCCGGATCGGGGGCCGAAGGTGTGGCGGATCTCCTGCGCGAGCGCGTTGGCGCCAAGCGCGGTCGTGTCGATCAGCCGATTGGCCCAATCACGCAGCGGCGCCAGCAGCGCCCGCTCCCGCACGATGCCGTCGCTCGCCGGTCGGTCCAGCGCCAGCGGATGACGGCGACGGGTCTCGTTGTAGCGCCGTTCCAGCTCGGCACCGCCGCAATCGAGGAACAGGGTTGATACTTCCAGACCCTCGCGTTCCTGAAGTGACCGCACGCGCTTCATGATCCGCTCGGGGCCGAAATCGCGGGTGCGCGAGCCCAGCCCGATCGCCAGCGGCTGCGCGAACTCCGGCGCGCTGCGCGGCAACGGGGCATCGAGCAGCCGGTCGAGCAGGCTGAGCGGAAGATTGTCGACTACCTCCCAGCCCAGGTCCTCAAGCGTCCTGAGCACCGTCGACTTGCCCGCGCCGGACATGCCGGTGACCAGCAGGATATCGAGAGGAGCAGTCACGCCGGAAGTTCTCCAAGATGGTTCAGCGCCCATTCCACCTTTAGTGGGGCGGAGGCGGGCAGGGGATCAAGCGCGAGGGCCGGCACTTCGATCCCTGCGATCGTGCAAAAGCGAGGCTCCGGCATCCGATCGGGCGTTTCCGCGAGCGCGAAGATCATCGCGACCGGCGCTTCCGCCAGGTAGCCGACCGCGACGATGCCGACCCCGCGCAACTCGATCCGCCCGGCGATGGTGGCCGGGGGCCGGGCGAGCAGCCGGGGACCGTCGCGGACGAGCAGCGTGTAATCGTCGCTGACCAACGTCGCGCCGCGATCGATCAGGCGCAGGGCCAGGTCGGACTTTCCCACCCCGGAAGGCCCTTGCAGCAGCACAGCGCGACCGCCGATCGCGACGGCCGTGGCATGGATGATCTCGGGAGCGGACATGAACGGCTCAGCGCGGCTCGGCGCGAGGCAGACGGACCACGAAGCGCGCGCCGCTCAGCCGGTCCTCGCGCGCCTCGACGGCAATGGTACCGCCATGAGCCTCGACGATGGTGCGGGCGATGGCGAGACCCAGCCCGGAATGCTGGCCGAAGGTTTCCGTGGCGGGGCGGATCGAATTGAAGCGGCCGAATACTGCCTCCCGCGCCTCCTCGGGCACGCCCGGCCCCTCGTCCTCCACCCGCACCTCCGCACGCTGGGGACCGGCGACGGCGGTGATCGCGACCAGGCCGCCCTCCGGGGAGAAGGACAGCGCGTTGTCGATCAGGTTGTCGAACACGCGTTCCAGCCGTGCGCCTTCGCCGGGCACGATCAGGGGGCCAGTCGTCGCGGCGTCGAAGCGCAGGCGGAGGTCCCGTTCCATACCTCGCGCGACCCGCTGCTCGACCAGGCCGCGCAGCATCGCGGCGAGGTCAAGCGGATCGAAGCGCGCGCGGCTGAGCTGCGCGTCGAGGCGCGACGCCTCCGATATGTCGGTGATCAGCCGGTCGAGCCGGCGAACATCGTCCGCGACGATCGACAGCAGCCGCTGACGGAACTCCGGATCCTTGACCCGGCCGAGCCCATCCACCGCAGACCGCAGCGAGGCGAGGGGGTTCTTCAACTC
>CAKTFL010000083.1 GCA_934555855.1 uncultured Sphingomonas sp.
GGACGGCGCCGTTCGAGGCCAGGAAGCCCAGCACGTCGTTCGAGAAGGCCGACAGGTCCTCCGCGATCGACTTGTTGCGGCGCTGCAGCCAGTTATAGGCCAGCACGGCCGGAACGGCGACAACAAGACCGAGGGCGGTCATGATCAGCGCCTCGCCGACCGGGCCCGCGACCGCGTCGATCGACGCCTGGCCGGCCGAACCGATCTTGATGAGCGCGCGATAGATGCCGATCACGGTGCCGAACAGGCCGATGAACGGCGCCGTCGCACCCACGGTCGCCAGGAATGCGAGACCGCCGCCGAGCTTCGAGTTGATCGCCGCCTCCGAGCGGGCCAGCGAACCGTGCAGCCAGTCATGCGCCTCGACCGGATCGGTCAGCTTCGCATGCTGGTCCTGAGCCGCCAGACCGTCATCGACCAGCTGCTTGTAGGCCGAGTTCTTCTCGAGCTTGGCCGAACCCTCGCGCAGGTTGGCGCTGCTCCAGAAGCCCTGACGCACGCGCTTGGCCTGGTTCATGATCTTCTGCTGCTCGAACAGCTTCGAGAACAGGATGTAGAAGGACACAACCGACATCAGCACCAGAATGGTGAAGACCGACTGCGAAATCAGGCCGCCTTCGCGAAGCGCCTGCTGAAGGCCGTACGGATTGTCGCCCTTGGCAGCGGCGGCGCCGCCCGCGGCGAGAATGGTGGTGATCATGGTCGAACTTTCCTTCAATCTAGAAGATTAGGACGCAATTTCGTGGGCCGGCGGAGCCCAGGGGCCCCGCCTGCGCCTTAATCCTGCGGAAGCACCCAACGGACGGGCAGCGTGTAGGTCGATGTAACCGGCTGGCCGGTGTCGTCCTTTGCCGGCGTGAACCGGACCCTGCTCTTCGCGATGCGGCACGTCGTGCTGTCTAGGTCCGAGTTGCCGCTCGACGTCGTCACCGAGCAATCGGTGACTCGGCCGTTGGTACCAACGGTAAGCCGGGCCACGACGCGTCCCTGCGCCTCGGCACGAAGTGCAGCCGGCGGGTAGTTATCCGGACCGAAGAACTCGCCCGGATTCCCGCGCAATCCGGCAGCCTGCGAAACCGGCCGCACGGCAGGCGGTGCGGGAGGTGCCGGCGGTGCCGGCGGAGCAGGCGGCGCGACCGGCTGACTGGGCGGGATGACCGTCGTCGTATTCAGCACCGGTGCGGGCACCGGGGTCTGAATGATCGGCGGCGGCGTCACGACCGTGGTCGGCGGCGGCGGCAGATTGGGCTGGTCCGGCGGCGGGGGCGGCGGTTCATCCGGCGGCGGGGGCGGTGGCTCCTCGACGTCGAACGTGTTCAACTTCTCCGTCGCCTTCTTCACGAAATTGGTCGCAAGACCGGTGACGAAGGCGTAGCCGAGGGCGGCATGGATCAGCGCGACGATGACAATCGCCGTGATCTTGCCCCCGGACATCTTCTGGTCAGCATAGGCCATTCAGCAACGAAACTCCTTCTCAGCCGGCCTGCCGCTCCGTCGGGCGGCGCGGAAATCCTTGCTGCCAAGGCAGCGGTCCCGTCGGGCGGCGACGTGATTCCTATCGCCACCATCCTAAAGGCGCAAACGCTTTGTCAGCAACTTTCGGCACACAATTGCCGGCTTTCCGATTTATTCCTGTCACATTCAGGCACACTGGCATAGCGGAGGCACATGATTCGCCATTTTCTGCCGGTTGCGGCGCTGCTTATCATGGGCGTCACCGCCCCGGCATCGCCACAGTTCGCTCCTTCCGCGCCAGGCTTTGCGGGCCAATCTGCGGCCTTGCCCTATGCAGACGTGGTAGACCTCGTTCTGTCAAGCCCGACGATTGCCGACGCGACGATCCGGTCGGCTGCTCGAATCAGGGGTGCTGAGGCAGCGGGCGTCACACCCGGCCTGACGCGATTCTATGTCGAAGCGGATGTCACGGCGCTGATTCGCGGTGCCGGCGGCGTACCGCCCCGGATCGGCTATCTGCTCGACGTCGCGGCAGATGTCCGCGGCAGGCTTCCCAAGCTGAAGAAGCAGCGCGTCCTCGTGTTCGCGCGCCGCGCATCCGGGACGAACGGCAGTCAGCTCCAGCTCGTCGCCCCTGACGCGCAGCGGCCCTGGACCGCCGACATCGACGCAGCCGCCCGCGCGATCGCCCGCGAGGCCGTGTCGGCCGACGCACCACCCCGGGTGACGGGCGTCGGCAATGCGTTCCACGTTCCCGGCTCGCTTCCTGGCGAGGGCGAGACTCAGCTTTTCCTGAAGACGGCAAACGGCCGGCCCGTGTCGATCAGCGTGCTCCGCCGGCCGGGCGAACAGCCGCGCTGGGCGGTAGCGCTGTCGGAGATCGTCGACGAGGCCGCTGCTCCGCCCCGCCCCGGAACGCTGCTCTGGTATCGTCTGGCGTGCAGCCTGCCCCCTGCCCTGCCCGACGCCAGCGTCGGCGACCTGTCGCCCGAGGACGCAGCGGCAGCGCAGCAGGATTACCGCTTCGTCATCCGCTCGCTGGGTCCATGTGGCCGAACTCGCGGGAGCGCGCTCAGGGGCGGTGGCGAATCAGGGTGATACCGATAGACTCGCCCGCCTCGGCGATGGCGAGCTTCACAATCTTCACCATGACGCGCCGCACGCGCTGGTCGCCCAGGAACAGTGTTTCGCAGATATGGTCCGCAACGGCCTCGATCAGCGTGAAATGCGTGCCGGGCGGCAGCGCCTCGGTCGCGGCTCGCTTCAGGTCCAGATAGTTCTTCGACGCCGACAGGGGCGTTGCCGGTTCGAAGCGCCTCGGGCAGTCGAGGTCGACCGTCAGGGAAATCCTGAGCGGCTGGGGCAGGTGCGTTTCCTCCGAGTAGATGCCGGTCAGCACCTGAACCTCGATGTCGTGCACTTCTAGCTGAAGGCTGTCGTCCATGCGGCGCGCCTGTAGCAGGTCGCCGGTGATGTGAAAGCCTGCGCGTACTTGCCTTTCGCCGGTCAGCGGGTACAGCGCCCCGCCCCACAGCGCGGGCGATGGAGAGGGTCGCTCCTGTTGTGATCACGATGATGCCGATCAGTGTCGCGGACGGTTCCGAGATCGAGAGCCTGCTCGACCGCGCTTTCGGCCCGAACAGGCATTCCCGCACCGCCTATAATATTCGCGGTCAGGCAGGGGCGCTGCCGGATCTGAGCTTCGCCGCGATGAACTCCGGCACCCTGGTCGGTTCGGTCCAGTGCTGGCGCGTACTGTTCCGGGACGATGCGGGCCTTGCCACGCCGATGGTCATGCTTGGTCCGGTGGCCGTCGATCCGGCTCGGCAGCAGGGGGGCATCGGCCGGCAACTGGTCGCCCGGGCGCTCGCCGCCGCAACCGAGATCGGCGAGGCCGGAGCGATGATGCTGATCGGCGATCCCGAATATTATGGCCGGTTCTTCGGCTTCGACGCCGGCCGGACGAGCGGCTGGCGCCTCCCCGGCCCGTTCGAGCCGCGCCGGCTGCTGGCGCGCGGGCCGGGCGTGCCCTCGGGCTCCGGCACGCTTGGTCCCATGGCGACGATTTTTGCCTGACGCTGGACGCTTGGGACGGCGCCGCCTACCTGCCGCCCATGCCCATGTCGCCTCAGCCCTCAGACCTGACCGCGCTCAGCCTCGCCGAGGTCGCCCGGCTTGCCGCGTCGGCGAAGCTGCCTCCCGTCGGGCGCTGGAACCCGGCCCATTGCGGCGACAGCGAGATGCGGATCGCGCGCGACGGCACCTGGTACCATCAAGGGGCGCCGATCACCCGGCCGGAAATGGTGCGGCTGTTCTCCACCATCCTACGGCGTGAGAGGGATGGCACCCATGACCTTGTCACGCCGGTGGAAAAGCTTTCAATCACGGTCGAGGACGCGCCGTTCCGCGCGGTGGAGATGAAGGCGGATGGCGACGGTGCCGACGCCACGCTGGCTTTTCGCCTGAACACGGACGAGCTGATCGTGGCCGGACCGGAAAACCCGCTGCGCTTCGCCCAGATCGGTGAAGAGCCCCGTCCTTATCTGGCCGTTCGCGCTGGCCTGGAGGCGCTGATCGCGCGCGCGCTCTTCTATGACCTGGCCGAACGGGCGACGGAGGGTCCGGGCGGATTGCTCGGCGTCTGGAGCAGTGGGGCCTTTTTCGCGATGGAGACCTGCTCGTGAGCCTGACCGAACGGCTCGCAGCGGCGCTCGGTGCCGACATCGTCCCGGCCGAGCCATTCCTGGCCGCGGACGACGTGACGCTGCTACCCGACCGGCCGCTGACGGCCGCGGCGGTGCTGATCGCGATCACCGACCGCGAGGAGCCGGGCGTCATCCTGACCCAGCGAACGGAAACGCTCCGCCGCCACCCTGGCCAGATCGCCTTTCCCGGCGGACGCATCGACCCCGACGACGGCAGCCCGGTGGCGGCCGCCTTGCGCGAGGCCGAGGAGGAGATCGCCCTGCCGCCAGCCGCAGTCAGGGTGGCGGGCACGACCGAGCGCTATCGCACCGGCACCGGATTCGAGGTCACGCCGGTGGTGGGCGTGGTTCCTCCCGACCTGCCACTCCGGCCCAGCGAAGCCGAGGTGGCTGCCGTCTTCGAAGTCCCCCTCGCCTTCCTGCTCGACGCTTCGAACCACCGACCTGCGAGCGCCTTCTGGCAGGGTAGAGAGCGGCACTTCCATGAGATCGTCTGGCAGGATCGGCGGATCTGGGGCGCCACCGCGGCGATCATCGTCAACCTGTCGAGGCGCCTGACATGGCCGTGACCATCCCCCCTGCCCGCTGGGCCGCCTTTCCCGGCCTGACCGACCTCGCCGAGGCATTGGGGGCGGAAGCCGGCGAGGCGCGCTATGTCGGCGGCGCGGTGCGCGACACGCTGATCGGGGTTGCGGTCGCCGATGTCGATATCGCCACCCCGCATCAGCCGGAGACGGTAATGGCCAGGCTGCGTGCAGCAGGCATCCGGGCGGTCCCGACCGGCCTTGCCCATGGCACGGTCACGGCCGTGCTGGCGAGCGGCCAGCCGATCGAGGTGACGACGCTTCGCCATGACCTGTCCACGGACGGCCGCCATGCCGTCGTCGCGTTCACCGATGACTGGCGCGCGGATGCCGCGCGGCGCGATTTCACCATGAACGCGCTCTACGCCGACCCGGTGACGGGGTCAGTGATCGACTATTTCGGCGGGCTCGCCGACCTTGAGCAGCGGCGGGTCCGCTTCATCGGCGACCCGCTTCAGCGTATAGCCGAGGACCATCTCCGCATCCTGCGCTTCTTCCGCTTCCATGCCCGCTTCGGCGATGCGGTTGATGCGGCGGGGCTGGACGCCTGCACCGCGCGCGCGCGCGACCTGATGGCGCTGTCACGGGAGCGGATCGCGGCAGAGCTGCTGAAGCTGCTGGTCGCGCGCGCGGCGGTGCCGGTGGTCGAACTGATGGTGTCGCACGGCATCCTCCTTCCGGTCCTGCCGGAGATCGACGCCGCCGGGACGGCGCGGCTGACGACGCTCGCCCGGGCCGAACAGGCGGCCGGTGCAGCGCCCGACGCGATCCGCAGGCTTGCGGCCCTGGTGCCGCCCGCTGCCGCCGAAGCGGTCGGCGCCCGGCTGAAGCTGTCGAACGCCGATCGCAAGCGCTTGGCCGGCGCCACCGCCGGACCGGGCGACGAAGGTCCCGCGGGGCTCGCCTATCGCGTCGGCACGGCGCAGGCCATCGACCGCCTGCTGCTCGCCGGCGAGGACCCGTCAGCAGTGCTGGACTGGACGCCGCCCCGGCTTCCGATCGGCGGAGGCGCCCTTGTCGCGCGCGGCCTCGCGAAGGGGCCGCTGGTCGCGAAGGCCCTGCGCGAGGTCGAGCGCCGCTGGATCGCGGAGGGCTTCCCTGCGGCCGACCGCGTCGATCAGATCGCCGACGCGGTCGCCGCCGATTGACGGGAGAGCATCAGCGCCAGCGCGTCCGCCGCCTCCAGAGGACGTGCGTAATAATAGCCCTGGCCGAAATCGCAGCCCATCGCCGCCAGCGTCTGCGCGAGTTCCAGCGTCTCGATGCCTTCCGCGACCGTCTTCTTGCCCAGCGCCTGCGCCAGGCTGAGAATGGCCCGCACGATGGCGATTTTGTCGCGATCGGCCAGCATTCCGGTGACGAAGCTGCGGTCCATCTTCATCATGTCGATCGGCAGCCGCTGCAGATAGGACAGGTTCGAATAACCCGTGCCGAAATCGTCAAGCGCCAGGGTGGTGCCCAGGTCCTTGAGCGCGCGCATGATCCCTGCGATCCGATCGGGATCGGTGACGATGGCGCTTTCGGTCAGCTCCAGGGTGAAGCGATCGGGGGACAGCCCGGCCGTGGTCAGCGCATGGTCGACCGCCTGCGCCACCTCGTCCCGTTGCAGTTGGATCGCCGACAGGTTTACGGCCATTCGGACGCCGCAAAGGCCACCCAGCGCTCCGTCCCATTCGGCCAGGCTCCGCGCCGCCTCGTCCAGCGCCCAGCGGCCGAGCGGCACAATCAGCCCCGCTTCCTCCGCGACGGGTATGAAACGGGTGGGCGCGACGACGCGGCCTTCCTCGTCGGTCCAGCGCGCTAGCGCCTCGAACGCCACCAGCTCACCCGTTGCGAGGTCGTGGATCGGTTGGAAGTTCAACCGCAGCTGCCGTTGCTCGATGGCCCGCCGCAGTGCTGTTTCAATGCCGAACTGCTCTCGGGCGATCGCAAAGGCCTGCGGCTGGTAAGTCTCGGTCGCGCCGGTGGACTTGCCCCGCTTCACCGCGAACTGGGCGTGGCGGATGACTTCCTCGACATCGCCGTCCGAGTCAGAACCGAAGGCGATGCCGATCGAGCATTCCACGCCGATTTCATAGCCGGTCAGGCGAAAAGGGGCCGCCAGCGCCCGCTGGATGCGCTGGGCGACCTGGTGCGCGTCATCCGGGCCATCGTCGATGGTCATCAGGATGCCGAATTCGTCGCCGCCGATCCGCGCCAGCGTGTCGCGGGCCCGCAGCGCGCCGCGCAATCGCCGTGCGACGGTGATCAGCAGCTCGTCGCCGGCAAGCGATCCCAGGCAGGCGTTGAAGCGCCCGAATCGGGCCAGATCGACCACCAGCACCGCGCAATGGGCGTGATCGACCGTCGCCTGTTCGATCAGGTCCGAAAAGCCTTGACGATTCGGCAGTCCGGTCAGGCTGTCCGTCGTCATTTCCCGTCGCAGGCTGCGCTCGGTCTGGACCTGAGCCGTCTGGTCGAGCAGCGTCGCGAGGCAGCCCCTGCCGCCACCGACGATGTTGCGGGCCAGCGTGACGCGGTAATGTCGGCTATCGATCGCCTCGCCATGCTCCCAGTCGAATACGCAATGCAGCGAATCCGACCGGAGGAAAGCCTCGATCCGTGTGCCCAGCGGGCTCGCGACCGGCACCTCCCCGTCAACGGAGATCCCGGCCTGCCTGAACACGCGATTCGCGGCGAACAGCCGGTATCCCTCACCCTCGCGAATGAGATAGGCCGTGGGGATCGGCAAGAGGTCCACCCCCCTCTCGATCATGTCGAGCGCGGCCGGTTGCTCCAGAAGGGACGTGGGCAAACCCATGTCGCTGGCATTAGGATGCGAAGGTTAAGGCGCGATAAATCCTAAGCTAGGGGAGAAAACCGGTTGTCCCGCGGGAAGCCGGTCGGCGGCATCCGGCCCGCCGCGCCGCGCGCCGCGCGCCACTGGCCCAGATCGGCCTCGGTCCGCACCCGCCCGCTGCCCCCGCCCATCGGCCAGCTGAGACCGTCGGCATAGCGGAAGGTGATCGCGTCGGACAGGCCGCCGTCGCGATAGCGCTGGAGTTGAAGCCCCTGCCCGCGTGACATTTCCACCAGCTCGTTGAGCGGGAAGACCAGCATCTTGCGATTGTCCCCGATCGCCGCGACATAATCGTCGCCCCCTCCGACCGGCCGCACCACCTTCAACGTCGCGCCCGGACGCGGGGTCAGTACCGTCTTCCCCTTGCGCGTTTCGGCCATGACCTCGGCCACCGGCGTCAAGAAGCCGCGCCCGTCCGTCGCGACAACCAGCAACCGCCCGGCCCGGCTCGCCGGCAGCAGAGTGACGATCGCGGCATTGCCGTCCAGGTCAATCATCACGCGCACCGGCTCGCCGAAACCGCGTCCTCCGGGC
>CAKTFL010000084.1 GCA_934555855.1 uncultured Sphingomonas sp.
TATTGACCGTCAGGAACCGAGCCACCTCCCCCGACGACACGTCCAGCCCGCCCGCGCGATAGGCCGCCTGCGTGTCGGTCACGGCCAGCGCCGAGTCCCAGGCCATCCGGCCAGCGGGACGCGATGACAGGGCGTCCAGACGCACCGTCGCCTCCACCAGCCGCGCGATGAAGTCGGCCCGTTCGAAATAGCGGCCCAGCCAATAAAGCGAGGATGCGGTCCGGCTCAGCATCACCGCATCTCCTGCGTCATGCCGCCGATCGCCTGCCGCATTCCGTCCGGCCCGATCGACTGTTGCGGACCGTCCGCCATCAGCACGAAGCTGTCCTTCGTACCCCCGCCCTGGCTGGAATTGACCACCAGCGAGCCTTGCTTCAGCGCCACCCGCGTCAGCCCGCCCGGCACCACCTGCACGCCGCTCGCGCCGGTGAGTACGAACGGGCGGAAGTCCACATGTCGGGGGCCCAACCCGCTATCGCCCAGCGTCGGCACGGTGGACAGCGCCAGGGTCGGCTGGGCGATATAGCGATGCGGCTCCGCGACCAGCGCCGCCCGGAAGCGCTCGATTTCGTCGCGGCTCGCGGTCGGACCGACCAGCATTCCATAACCGCCTGACCCGTCGACCAGCTTCACCACCAGCTCGTCCAGATGGTCGAGCACATAGCGAAGCGCATCGGGCTCACGGCACCGCCACGTCTCCACGTTCGGCAACCGCGCGTCGCCACCCGAATAGAAGCGCACGATATCAGGCATGTAGCTGTAGATCGCCTTGTCGTCGGCGATCCCGTTGCCGGGCGCGTTGACGATCGCGACATTGCCGGCAGCGTAAGCCGCGATCAGCCCCGGCACGCCCAGCATCGAGTCACGGCGAAAGACGAGCGGGTCGAGAAAATCGTCGTCCACCCGGCGATAGATCACGTCGACCTTTACCCGGCCCGCGACCGTCCGCATCCAGACCGTGTCATCATCCACCAGCAGGTCCGCCGCCTCGACCAGCTCGATCCCCATAGAATCCGCCAGGAAACTGTGCTCGTAATAGGCCGAGTTGTATGACCCCGGCGTCAGCAGCACGCAGGTCGGCGCGGCAACGCCCTCAGGAGCCACCGACTGCATCGTCTGGAGCAGTCGGTCGGGATAGCTGTCCACCGGCTCGATCCGGTAGGTCCGGAACAGCTCCGGGCACAGCCGCAGCATAGCCTCGCGGTTTTCCAGCATGTAGCTGACCCCCGATGGCGTGCGGGCGTTGTCTTCGAGCACGAAGAAATCATCGGGCCCGGTCCGGACCAGGTCTATCCCGCAGATATGCGCGCGGACGCCGTGCGGGGATCGTACTCCGGCGAGCTCCGGCCGGAATTGCGGATTGCCGAGCACCAGGTCGGCGGGAAGCACACCCTCCTTCAGGATCCGCTGCTCGCCATAGATGTCGTCGAGAAAGGCGTTGATCGCCTCCACGCGCTGAACAAGTCCGCCGCATAGCCGCGACCATTCGTGATGCAGGAACACGCGCGGGATGATGTCGAAGGGGATGATCCGCTCGGCCGCGTCGCCGTCGCCATAGACGGCGAAAGTGATGCCGAGTTGCCGAAATGTCGCCTCCGCGGCGTGCTGGCGGCGGCGCAGTTCGTCCCCGCTCGTCTCCTTCAGCCATGTCGCCAACGCGGCGAGATCGGGACGGGGCGGCTGGTCCCCGGTCAATCCCATGATCTCGTCGAACGCTGATCGTTGCTCCATCGTAACGCTAAATAGGTTAACCGGCGTACAAGTTCCGCGCCAGTAAGATTTAGTGCCCTACCCGGCTATGATCGGCAAGATCCGCAAGCATTCCCGAACTCAGCACCTGTGGCAAGACTGTCGCCGACTGCCCTGGCGCGTACCACAGGTATAGCGGCACGCCGGCCCGGCCATGCCGTTCGATGAAGCGGCCCAGCGCCGGATCGCCATTGGTCCAGTCGCCCACCAGTACCTGCACGCCGCGTCGCCTGAATGCGTCGGTGGTGGCCGCGGTCTCGATGGCCGCCTTCTCGTTGACCTTGCACGTCAGGCACCAGTCGGCGGTGAAATAGGCGAAGACCGGCTTACCTTCGGCCCGCAGCCCGGCGAGCCGCCCCTCGCTGAACGGCTGCGTTCCCGAAGGTGCAGACGCCGCCGCCGCGCGAGTCCGCGGTACGGCCAGCAGACCCGTTGCCAGGACGATCAGCAGCCCCGCCACTGTGGCGCCGCCGAAACCCAGCCCCCGCCGCTGCCTGCCTCCCGCCAGCCACAACAGGCAGCCGACGCCCAGCGCAGCCAGCAGGGCGAGCGACATGCCATTGACGCCGCCGCTCTGCCCCAGCAGCCAGGCCAGCGCGACCGCCGTCAGCCACATGGGCAGCGACAGGATGCGCCGAAACCGCTCCATCCACGCGCCCGGCCGCGGCATACGTCGCCGCAGCGCCGGCACGAAGCCTAGCACCAGGAAAGGCAGCGCCAGGCCGAATCCCAGCCCCGCAAACACGGCCAGCGCCGCCGGCCAGGGCAGCACCAGCGCCGCCCCCAGCGCCGCGCCCATGAACGGACCTGTGCACGGCGTCGCCACGAACGCCGCGAGCGCGCCGGTGGCAAAGGCCCCGCCGACGCCCGCCCGCCCCGCCACGCGCGGCATAGGCACCTCGAACAATCCCGCCAGATTGAGCGCGATCGCCACCGACAGCAGCAAGAGCAGCAGGATCACCCGCTGGTCCTGCAGCTGGAATGCCCAGCCCACGGCGCCGCCTCCCGCCCTGAGCACCAAGATCGGAATGCCGAGGCCGATGCAGACCAGCACCACACCCGCGGTATAGGCCAACGCCTCGCGCCGTGCGGCAGCCTCGCTCTCACCACCTTTGGCCAGGCTCAACGCCTTCAGGCTGAGGATCGGAAAGACACAGGGCATGACATTGAGGATCAGCCCGCCCGCCAGCGCGCCGGCAAAGGCGACCAGCGCCGCGGTCACCCACCCTGCGGCACCTTGCGCGGCCGGCACCGTTCCGGGCTCCGCCGTGAGCGCGAAGCCGCGTCCGTTGCCTGTCGCCAGCACGCCCTCGATGCGCCCGCCAGCCGAGCTGGCAGTAGCGGTCGTGTCGATCACCAGCCGGTCGCCGTCGCGCGTCACACTCTGCGGCGCGGCGAAGTCGATCGCGCCGGACGAGGCGGGATAGAACCACCCCTCGCCGATCACTGCATCGGCCGGGAAGGGGATCGCGAGCCGGAACCGCTTGCCGTCGCGCTGATAGGTCGCAGGGCTGCCGAGCGGCCGCGGCAGCGCCTGCCGCCATCCGTCGAAGCGCGCCCGTGTCGCGGGATCGATCCGGCCGTCGCCGATCGTCAGGCTGGTCTCCAGGGTCTGGCGCTCAGGCACACAGATCTCACGCGTGCAGACCAGATAGTCCAGCTTCACCCGGATCGGCAACGCCGCCCCCCGCTGAAGCCCGGCCGGCACCTTCAGGTCCGCCAGCAACGCGAAGGGCCGCTCATAGACATAGTTCATCAGCCCGGACACGAGCAGCCGCTCGGGCACCGGATAGCGCAGCGCGCCGACAGTCGCGCCCGCCGGCAGGGTCCAGGCGGCGCTGGTCGCAACGCCGGCATCGCCGGGGTTCTGCCAATAACCGTGCCAGCCCGGCGCAGGCTTCGCATGAACGGCCAGGGTCACCGTCGATCCAGGCGTCGGCACGTTGGTTTCCGCCAGCATCCGCATTGCCAGATGCGGCTGCGGAGCGGCCTGGCTCAATGCGGGCGATGCAAGCAGAAATCCCGCAAGCCATGTCATCGCAACGAAAAACAGCTGCCGCATGGCGCTCCTTGCCTGGCCGGTTCCGGCCCTCCATACGCCCGCCCAATCCCGAACCCAAGGACCCTGACATGAAGCGCTCCGCCGTCTTGGCCGCCCTGCTCGCCTCGATCGCCTCACCCGCGCTGGCCGAGCCGCAGCAGCCCGCCGTCTCAGCGGCCACGACGACCGCTCGCGCGGGCAAGCCGAAGCTGATCGTCGCCATCTCGGTCGACCAGTTCTCCGCCGACCTGTTCCAGCAATATCGCAACCGCTTCACCGGCGGCTTTGCCCGGCTGTTGCAGGGCGGCGTGTTCCCCTCCGGCTATCAAAGCCATGCCGCTACCGAAACCTGCCCCGGCCATTCCACCATCCTGACCGGGATGCGGCCGGCGCATACCGGCATCGTGGCCAACAACTGGATCGACCAGAGCGTCCAGCGTGCCGACAAGGTAGTTTATTGCGCCGAGGACGAGACCGTGCCCGGCACCGACCACAGCAGCTACACCGTGTCCGACAGGCACCTGAAGGTGCCGACCCTGGGCGAGATGATGAAGGCGGCGGACCCGCGCACCCGCGTAGTCTCAATCGCCGGCAAGGATCGGGCGGCGGTGATGATGGGCGGCCACAAGGTCGATGAGCTTTGGTGGTGGGACGGCAAGACCTATGTCAGCTATGCCGGGCGCGCGGTGCCGCCGGCCGTGCGGCGCGGCCAGGACGCGGTGGCGGCGCTCGTCGCCAAACCGCAGGCACCGCTTGAGCTGCCGGACTTCTGCCGGGCCGTCGATCGCCCGATCACCGTTGGCGGCGCCGTATACGGCCAGGGCCGCTTCGCCCGCGCAGCCGGCGACCTACAGGCGTTCCGCGTCTCTCCCGCCGCCGACGCGGCGGTGTTCGCCATCGCCGCCGGGCTGATCCAGGACATGAAGCTGGGGCGCGGGCCGCAGACGGATCTGATCGCGGTTGGAGCCTCCGCCACCGACTATATCGGCCATAACTACGGCACTCAGGGCAGCGAGATGTGCATCCAGATGGACCAGCTCGACCGGGCGCTGGGCAGCTTTCTCGGCACGTTGGACAGCTGGGGCCTGGACTATGAAGTCGTCCTGACCGCCGATCACGGCGCGCATGACATGACCGAGCGCCAGATCGAGCGCGCCATGCCGATGGAGCAGCACGTCTCCGCTGATGCCTCGATCAAGAGCGTCGCCCAGGCGATCGGGTCCGCGCTCGGCATCAAGGGGCCGGTGCTGCTCGGCGCGGAAAGCGACGTCTATGTCGATCGTGCCCTGCCCGCCGCCACGCGCGCCCGCGTGCTGGCCGAGGCGGAGAAGCGCTTCGCCGCCCTGCCGCAGGTCGCCGCCGCCCTGGTCCGCGACCGGATCGCCGCCACGCCGATGCCCACCACCCCGCCGGAGACCTGGACGCTCGCCGAGCGTGCGCGCGCCTCGTTCGATCCGGCACGCTCCGGCGACCTGCTAGTGCTCCTCAAGCCGGGCGTCACCACGATCGAGACACCCGGCCCCGGCCATGTCGAAACGCACGGTTCGCCCTGGGATTACGACCGGCGGGTGCCGATCCTGTTCTTGCGCCGCGGCATGGCGCCGTTCGAGCAACCGCTCTCGGTCGAAACAGTCGACATCGTGCCGACGCTCGCCGCCACCATCGGCCTGCCCGTGTCCGGCCTGGACGGCCGCTGCCTGGACCTCGACTCCGGCCCGGCGAGCACCTGCGGACGCTGAACCTGACCCTACTCCTCGTTCGTGCTGAACCGGTCAGGGCGAACGGAGGAGGGACACTATTTCCTGGCGAACGGTACGATTCCGTTCGCCAGGCTGTTCGCACCGATCGCCAGCCGTTCACCGCTGAAATCGGCGATAAAGGCCGGCCTGATCTTCTGGCCGGACGCAATGCTGGCGCTGTTGTTCTCGATCCTGAGCCCTGCGGAGGGATAAGTGCGGTACTCCGCCCGCACCGCGATCATTTCCCAGGCATTGTCCTTGTGTGCGCCCTGGACGAACACGTTGCGCGCGATCAGCCCGGTCGCACCCTCGGGCAGGTCGATCATGCGGCTCGTCTCCGACCCGGCGGTGTCGTCGAAGCTGTTGTCGGTGATGACCGCTCGCGGCGCGCGCAGCTTGATGTAATGCCCGCCGCGCCCTTTCTGGAATAGCGAGTGGGAGACCGTCACCGTGCCGCTGGTCAGGTAAAGCGAGTGCGAGCAATTGTCCGTCCGGCACTGGCCCAGCCCGGAAAAAGTCGATCGGTCGATCGTCACCCGCTGACTGCCTCGCGTACCGCCCAATATGCCCTGCTCACTGTCGAGAAACATGGCGCGGGTGACGACCAGGTCGCCGGTTTCCGTGCGGATGCCCGCACCGTTGCCATCGGGCACCGCATAGCCGCGAAAGACCACGCCATCGACACGGCTGCCCCGTCCGCGCAGGACCAGCCCCGCCTTGCCCTCGCACGCCTTGCGCTCGAAGATCGCGGTTCCCGGCTGAGCTGCCTGGAAGGTGATCCGGCCCGCGTCCTGCACCGCGCAGTCGCGATACACGCCCGGCGCGATCAGGATGGTGCCCTCGCCGTCGCCGATAGCGTTCACCGCATCTTGCAGCGAACCATAATCCCGACCGGCGACGGTGAAGGGAGCGGCGGAGGTCGGCGCCGCAATCAGGGCGGCGAGGAAGAAGGCGTAGCGCATGGCCAAGACCTTTGCCTTCATGGTCGGTTCGGCAAGGTGAATAGGTGGTTAAGATGCCAAACGCGGCCGATCGCAGCTCCGAGATTCGCCGATCTGTCCCAAGCCGGCACGTCTTGCCGCCTCATCGTCACCCCGGCCTTCGCCGGGTGACAGCACTCTCTCAATCCAAGTTCGGCCGTAGCCAGCGCGTCGCCTGCTGCATGTCGACCCCGCGCCGCTTGGCGTAATCGGCCAGCTGATCCTCGCCGATCCGCGCCACGCCGAAATACTCCGCTTGGGCGTGCCCGAAATAGAAGCCCGACACCGCCGCCGTCGGCAGCATGGCGAAGCTTTCGGTCAGCGTAAGCCCGGTCCGTTCCGCACCCAGCAGGTCGAACAGGATCGGCTTCAGCGAATGTTCCGGGCAGGCCGGATAGCCCGGCGCGGGGCGGATGCCACGATATTGTTCGCGGATCAGCGCCTCGTTGGTCAGCTGCTCGCCGTCGGCATAGCCCCACAGGGTCGTGCGGACGTGATGGTGCAGCCGCTCTGCGAAAGCCTCCGCCAGCCGGTCCGCCAACGCCTTCAGCAGGATGTCGTTGTAATCGTCGACGTCGGCCTTGTAGCGCGCCAAATGCGGCTCGATGCCGTGGATGCCGACCGCGAACCCACCTATCCAGTCGCCCGCCGGATCGATGAAGTCGGCCAGGCACATGTTCGCCCGCCCCTCACGCTTGGCGATCTGCTGCCGCAGAAAGGGCAGGCGAACGCTACGCTCGTTGCCGCGGTCGAGGTCGGGAACGCTGAACTGCTCGGGCACGCTGGCGCCGTCCGGGCTGCGATGGTCGTCCGAATGCGCCACCCGCACGAACACGTCATCGCCGCTGCGGTGGCAGGGCCACAGCGCCGCAACGCCCTTCGCCGTCAGCCATTTCTCGGCGATGATCCGGTCGAGCATCGCCTGCGCGTCGGCGTAGAGCCCCGTCGCGCTCTCGCCTACCACCTTGTCCTCTAGGATGGCGGGAAAGTTGCCCGCCAGTTCCCAAGCCCGGAAAAAGGGCGTCCAGTCGATATACCGGCGCAGGTCCGCCAGGTCCCAGTCGTCGAACAGGTGCACACCCGGCTGCGCCGCGGGCGGCGCCTTCAGCGCCATGTCCGCCGTGAACCCGCGCGCGCGCGCGTCTTCCAGGCTGAGCAGCTTATTCTGCCCCTTGCCCTCGCGGGCGTCGCGTACCGCCTGATAATCGGCCGCCACGCCCGCGACATAGTTGTCGCGTCCCGTGTCGCTGACCAACGTCGTCGCGACGCCCACCGCGCGGCTGGCGTCGAGGACGTGGACGACCGGCCCTTCATAGGCCGGCGCGATGCGGAGCGCGGTATGGACCTTGGACGTGGTCGCGCCGCCGATCAGCAGCGGCATTGTCATCTTCGCGCGGTTCATCTCCTCGGCGACCGTGACCATCTCGTCCAGGCTGGGCGTGATCAGGCCGGAGAGGCCGATCATGTCGGCATCGTTCTCGTTCGCCGCTTCCAGGATCCTCGACCAGGGGACCATCACCCCCAGGTCGACCACCTCGAAGCCGTTGCACTGGAGAACGACGCCGACGATGTTCTTGCCGATATCATGGACGTCGCC